>NZ_JAIJZQ010000021.1:0-35529 GCF_019754195.1 Streptococcus sp. 2018037 | reverse complement strand
TAGGATTATACTGAATTTGTTTGAGGTTTCCTTTCTCTGTCCGTGCTAACTGGTCCAATTCCTCGCTAGCTTGTACTGGATCAGCTTCGTAAATCTTAATATCTTTCTCAAATCCATTCTGCTCCGTTCTTCGTGAATAATTCTTAAACGAGTAGACAACCCCATCTGGTTTTATCCACTGGTCAGAATCTTCTAAGTAGGTCCAGTTTTCAGGATTGGCATCACACTTCTTGTAGCTTTTCTTCTGCTCTTTCTGATATGTTCCGTAGGGAATCAGAGGTGTTTTCTCCAGGTCATCAACGATAAAGCTATAATTTTCTTCACTACCATAACCTGCATCTGCGACAATGTGTTGAAAGAGTTCTAGGGTTTGGATGGATTGAAGAAAAGGCTTGAGTGTACGAGTGTCAGTTGGATTCGGAAACAGTCCGTAAGCTAAGGCAAACTGGCTGTTTGTGCCAAGTTGGAGGTTGTAACCAGGCTTGAGCTGGCCATTCTTCATATGATCTTCTTTCATTCGCATGAATGTTGCATCGTGATCTGTTTTAGAATAGGAATTTCGCTCTTGTAGAATCTGTTTATCTCGTTCGTACTTCTGTTTCCGAACAAGAAAATCCTCTTTCAACTTTCTCTTTAGTTTCTTAATTCTTCTTCGTTTCTGTCTGTTGGCTGAGCCACCTTTGATGACTTTAGGCTCTTGTGAGATAGCTTCTTCCACCTCATCCAATACTTGTTCGGTCCCTTGTAGGAGTTGGTTTAGTCCCTCGCTAGTGAGGCATTCTTCCTTGGACAAGGCAGTATTCACCCCTTCTTGAACTAGCTTGTCATAGAGGGCTGAAATGTTTCCATTCAAGGCATCTTCATAGCGTTCAACGGCCTTTCTCCACGTGAAGGAATACTTATTGGCATCAGCTTCTACCTTAGTCCCGTCAATGAAGAGAGCCTCATCTTCAATCAATCCATTCTCTCTGAGGAGGAGAGTGAAGTAGATGAAGGCAGTTTTGATGAGCTGATTGGCGTGTGTGCTAGCCCGAAAACTGTTGATGGTTCGATAACAGACGTAGGTATCCTGACTCAGCCATTTCATAGGAATGACTTCTTCATTCATTTGAACGATTTTTCGACCAGAGAATACCTGGCGAGCATAGGCGAACAGGGTCATTTTGAGCAACATGGCTGGATGAAAGGCAGGACGACCTGTGTGAGAAATTTCATCTAGTAGAACAGGTTGAGGAATGGTATCCACAAACTGACTAATCAGACGAGCCTCATGCGTTGCAGGTAAGTCCCAAGCAATATTTAATTCCAAACTTAACTGATTTGTGTTATACTGTTTATACATTTTCATGCCTTTCTAGTTGTTTTGTGGTTATTATAATTATAAAGCATGAAGTGGAAAACGAGCAACTCCTAATTGGAATTGCTCGTTTTTTATATGTGAGAAGCTAGTTTTTGCCCAGCCTCAATTTTCTTCAATCTTTTTTCTTTATGTTGAAAATAAAAAACTCTCAGAAACGCGGAAATATCAATGTTTCTAAGAGTTTAATGACTTGCTATCTTTCGCAAACTTCTTCAATTTTTTATATTTTTAGGAGTTTGTCTACGTTCTGAAGCTCCACTGGAGCTTTTCACTCATCAAGGCTCTTGACAACGGATAATTTTGATTTTCGAAGAGTATTACAAAAAAAGCCTATCGCTAGATAGACTTTAACAAATGTATTGTGATTACTTAAGCTTCAAAACCTTGAGCTACTGCTTCAGCAAAGTTTTCTTCCACTACGCTTGCACAGTGGTCACAGATTGTCGCACCATAGCTACGTTTTACAACGCTAGTATCAATACGGCGGCAACGGTCACATACTTCACCGCTTGCACGCTCTACAGTAAAGGCAACTTCTTCTACCAGAACAGCACTTTCAGGAGCTGCTTCCGTGGTTACTGTAAGGTTAGAAACGATGAGCAACTGAGCAAGGTCTGCATTCAAGCTCTCCAAGAAGGACTTGGTTTCAGCTGAGACATAGGCAGTCAAATGAGCTTCAAGTGATTTACCGATGACTTTGGCATTACGTGCTTCTTCCAAGGCTTTTTGTGCCTGAGTACGGAAGTTCATAAAGTTTTCCCAATCAGCCAAAAGCTGCGCTTCATTGGCAAAGGTTTCCACCTCTGGCATTTCCGCCAATTGTACAAACTCTTCTGCTTCGTGTTCCAAGTATGACCAAATTTCTTCTGCTGTGTGTGGCAAGATTGGGGTCAAGAGCTTGGTAATTTTCACTAAGATGTCATAGAACACTGTCTGCATCTGACGACGAGAAAGTGATTTAGCACCATCAATGTAGACAACATCTTTGGCAAAATCGAGGTAGAAGGCTGACAAGTCAAGGGTTACAAAGTTTACTACAGATTTGTAGATACCCATGAAATCATAATTGTCGTAGGCTTCACGGATTTGAGCTACCAGTTTGTTGAATTTCACCAAGAGGTACTGGTCAACAGAACGAAGCTCTTCGTAAGCCACCGCATCACTTGCAGGATTGAAATCAGAAGTGTTGGCAATCAAGAAGCGAAGGGTATTACGGATTTTACGGTAGGTTTCAGAAACCTGTCCAAGAATATCCATAGACACACGCACATCGTTTGAAGTATCAACGGATGTCACCCACAGACGCAAGATTTCTGCACCAAATTGTTTCTCAACATCACTTGGAAGAATAGTATTGCCTAGGGATTTAGACATCTTCATACCTTTGCCATCTAAGACAAAACCTTGTGACAAGACAGCCTTGTATGGTGCATGACCATTTACGGCTACAGAGGTGATTAAGGATGAGTTAAACCAGCCACGGTATTGGTCAGATCCTTCAAGATAAAGGTCTGCTGGATAGGCAAGGTTTTCACGAGCATTCATGACACCATTCCAAGATGAACCCGAATCAAACCATACGTCCATAATGTCTGTTTCTTTGGTAAATTCGCCATTTGGTGAACCTGGATGAGTGAAACCAGCTGGCAAAAGATCTTTGGCTTCAGATTTCCACCAGATGATAGAACCATGCTCTTCAAAAAGGGCAGCAACGTGGTCTGTCACTTCCTTGGTCATAATCGCAGTACCATCTTCTGCATAGAAGATTGGAAGCGGCACACCCCAAGCACGCTGACGAGAGATGACCCAGTCACCACGGTCACGGATCATGTTGTAAAGGCGTGTTTTACCCCAAGCAGGAATAAAGGTCGTTGCTTCGATTTGGTCCAAGATTTCCTGACGGAATTTAGAGACAGAGGCAAACCACTGTGGCACTGCACGCCAGATAATTGGTTTCTTGGTCCGCCAGTCAAATGGATAAGAGTGATTAATCACTTCACTAGCAAGAAGCAAGTCTCCTAGTTTTTCTTTTACAGTTGGAACAACCTTGTCATAGAATTGCCCTTCAAAATCAGGACCAGCATTTTCCATCATCAAGCCACGTTCGTTGACCGTTACCGCAACTTCCAAACCATATTTGATACCGACATTATAGTCATCCTCACCAAAACCTGGAGCCGTATGGACGATACCAGTACCCGAGTCCGTTGTGACATGGTCACCCAAGATAACCAATTCATCAACTTCAGCATCCCATGGGTGTTCGGTCACGATGTATTCAAATTCAGCACCCTTGTGTTTTGAGATCACTTCAAAAGATTCCCAGCCAAATTTTTGAGCCAAGCTATCAACCAAGGCTTCTGCCAAGACATACTTACGGTCAGAACCAGCTGGTTGAACCAAGACGTAATCAATGTCTGCTCCCATGGTCAAACCGCGAGAAGCCGTTACTGTAAATGGAGTCGTTGTCCAGACAACGATGTAGCTGTCTGTATCCAAGAGCCCCTTGCCATCTTTGACCTTGTTAGCATAGTAAAGGGATGTTGAATCAATGTCATGATATTCGATTTCTGCTTCTGCAAGGGCAGATTCAGATGACCATGACCAGTAAACAGGCTTAGCACCGCGGTAGATATAGCCCTTGTCTGCCATAGCACCGAAGACACGGATTTGAGCAGCTTCATAGTCTTTCGTCAAGGTGATGTATGGATTTTCCCAGTCTGCAGAAACACCCAAGCGTTTGAAATCATCACGTTGCTTGTCAACTTGGCTAAGAGCGTAATCACGACACATTTCAAGGTATTCTACCAAGTCCATTTCCTTGCGCTTAACACCCTGTTTTGCCAAGACTTGCTCAATAGGAAGACCATGCGTATCCCAACCCGGTACAAATGGTGCACGGAAGCCAGACATTGATTTAGAGCGAACGATAATATCTTTAGAAATCTTGTTCAAAGCATGACCAACGTGGATATTTCCGTTAGCGTAGGGAGGGCCATCGTGGAGGTGGAAGGCAGGTTTGCCTTCATTGAGTTCTTGGCGACGAGCATACAAGTTTGCTTCATCCCAAACCTTTTGCCATTCTGGCTCACGTGTTGGTAAGCCTGCACGCATAGGAAATGCTGTCTTACCTAAATTGAGTGTTTCTTTTAGTTTCATCATAACTCCTTTATCTTATAATTAATTCCATTTTCATTTCTTGGCCTTCTAAACCAACGGATTGAAAACCAAGTTTTTCTAAAATGTACCTCATTTTATGATTGCCAATAACATAATTTATAGAAATTTTATGACAAAGCGGATCCGCCTTCGCCTTTCCAATCATTTGCTGGATGGCTTCCTTTCCGTATCCACGATTTTGAAAATCCTTATCGATCAACAAATGCCATAAATAATAACTATTATCTTTGGGTTCAATAGATAACATTGCGAAACCGACAACTTTTCTGCCAGATAGCACAGCATAGGGTAGAATCATTCCCGAATCTTTATATAGCCAAGCCTGGGCTAAAGAATATTCAACCGATGCCACTCGGCGCTGGTCCTCAGGTGCAAGTTGAACTTGTAACACTGCTTCAAAGTTGTCCTTGTTTACTAATTCTAATCGTATCATAAAAATAAAAAAACTCCCGCCAAATAAGGACGAAAGTTCGTGGTACCACCTTAGTTTAGATAGAGTTTCCCCTATCCCTCTATGTTCGTAACGTGAACAGACGTCTCTCCTTACTATTTTCAGGAAAAATCAAACAAAGTGATGATCCATAGAAAGAGATTGTAGGGCTTCCACCATCTCCTACTCGCTATAAATATTTCTACCGACCGTGTCTCTGCTTATGATCTTTATTATTCTTCTATTGAAATTTCTACAGACTCTCCACTCTCAAAAGCTGCTGCCTGACGAGTTAATTCTGCAATTTCTTCTGGTGTCAATTGACGTGTATAATCCAAACTTTCTTCTTCAACAGGTAATTCTTCATCCAAAGCCTTATGAAGAACATCACGAAAGGCTTCGTCACTTGTTTGAATGTAACTTGCTGTTGGACGGAGGATTTCCTCCCATTCAGATGAATTAACCAGTGATAATTGGCTTTCTACTGTTGATTTCAGACGCTGATGGAAAATACGTGTCTGGTTTTTTAATTCTTCAGTTTCAATGACAACTTTTTTCGCGTTGTCAGTCGCATTACGAAGAATTTCATTTGCCTTATCTTTAGCTTCATGTAACAATGTTGCCGCATCATAGTCAGCTTGTTTAATAATATTTGCCGCTTGATCTTCAGCCGCAACTTTTACTTTCTCAGCTGTATCTTGAGCTAAAAGAACTGATTTACTCAATGATTCTTTCATCTCATCAAAATAAGCCAAACGTTCCCGCAAATTTTTCAATTCTAACTCTTGGTCATGATTTTTACGAATTAAATCCTCGTAATCACGCGTTACAATGTCCAAAAAGTCATCAACTTCATCTGCGTCGTATCCTCTAAATTTTGTAGCAAAGGTTTTATCTTTTAATTCTAATGCTGTAAGTGCCATCTTTCCTCCTAAGTTTTAACAATGTCTAACTTTAATTTTATCTTCCCTTGCTTAGAAAAACCTAAAAATTCATTTAGGCGAACTCTACCATATCTCCTAACACTAATTAATTGCCCTATTTCAACTAATTTACTGGTTTGTTCTGCCAGAACATAATCCAACTTCACATGTCCAGCCTCAATCAACTTATTTGCAGTTGCCCTTGAAAGATTAAATGCGACCGATATCAATTTATCCAATCTCATACTAGAAACCAACACATCCTTTGAACGCCATTCCTGTCCAATCGGTAGTCGAACATTCATCCATTCTTCTTCCTTTCCCTTAACAGGGACACAAGCAATTTTAGTGATAGATTGTAAGGCAATCTGCCCAAATTTCTGATCGATAAAGACAATCAATCGTTCATCATCAATCAAAATATCACCCAAATACTCCCTTTTAATCCCTAGTTGATTGAGAAAAGTTCCAAGAACTTGTGAATGGGATAAGGTGTGAAATTTTCTAGCATAGGACAAATGAAGAGCGGTTAACTCAAAGTCCTTGATGTCCAACTCATAATAAGCCGGGGCAATAATAACCCGCGAATGTTCAGTCGAAACAAAGTCCCGACTAGAAAACGTTTGTAACTGGTAGTAGTTAGCAATTTTGCATACAATTTCATCTTGTCTAGGATGTAAAAAGTGAGTTAATCTATATGAATACGTATCTTCAACTTGCTGACACATATCCATTATTTTCTCTACAAACTCTCTTTCTTCCCTAGAAAAATGTTGCAATAAGTTTTTATCATTTTTCATAACTATGCTAACAGTAGCAATAATTGAACCAAGAAGCGAGTTCCCATATTAAGCGCAATCATGGCTGCCATTACAGTCCAATCCAACCCCATAAATTGCAGATTAAATCGCCTAAAGGGTTTTAAAATGGGTGCTACCAGCCATTGAATCAAACGTCCAATCGAGCTTGTGTATAGGCTAGGAAACCAACTTAGCAAAGCGTATGCCAATAAGAGATAAGAATAAATCTCTACAATTTTTAATAGTAAAAAAATCAAAATTTGCATAGCGTTACCGTTTTATATCAAAGTCAAAATTTGAATCAGCCGCACCAGTAGTTGTACCAGCATTAGCATTGCGCAATTCTTCAATATTGACTGTGACATTTACTGGAGTTAACAGCCACATGGTATTTGAGACCTTTTTCAAATTTCCAGATAATACTGAACGAGCACCATCCAAGTAGTCTAGGCAACGTCTTGCTTGTTGCTCCGACATATATTGAAAATCAATGAGAATACTCGCATTGTCTAATAAAAGATTTACCATCTCTGGTGCGTCTTCATAACGTTTTGGAAACTTAATATCAATTGTAGTTTTGACAATCTCTTTTTCGTTATTATTAGTCATCAATTCTTGCTGCCTTTCATGTAGGCGTTGAAGTTGACTTTCTGAACGTGCTTCCCGACGCGTCTCTACTTTTGGCTGCTGTTCGCGCACAGGTGCAGCTGTAGTAGTATTGGCAACACGCATTTTAGGACGATCATTAGGCATTGAATAGGCATCTGCCTGTTCTTCAACTTCATTGACTTCGTCAACTTCAAAGTAATTAAATAAGTTCTTAAATGTATCTTTTAATGCCATATTTTCCTCCTCTCCATTATTCAAAGAATGCTGAGCCAATTCTCACATATGTAGCTCCGTGAGCAATGGCGCGTTCAAAGTCCCCACTCATTCCCATACTTAACTCTGTAAAGGGCATACGTGGTAAGTTCCTTGTAGCTAGTTCTTCTTGGATTTCCTGCATTTTAGAAAAAATCTCGTCTAATTCATCATCTGTAGCATCAATCGGTGCCATCGTCATCAATCCAACAAGTTCAATGTTCTCCAATAAACTAATTTCAGCAAGTGCCGCATCAATCTCAGATACTGCAAAGCCATGCTTACTCTCCTCACCGGAAACGTTGACTTGTAGGAAACACTTGACTATTTTAGTCGCACGTTTATCTATTTCCTGAGCTAGTTTGACAGAGTCTAGGGCGTGGAAATAATCAACAAATGGAATAATGTCCTTGACCTTTCTTCTCTGTAAAGTCCCTATCAAATGCCATGTCAATTGTTTGTCTGCTAGGGCATTATACTTTTCTAAGAACTGATCGACTCGATTTTCTCCAATATGAGTAATTCCAGTATTCACTAGCTGATTAGCAATAGAGCTGTCAACATATTTGGTGACAGCTATTACCTTTACTGATTCACTCGGACGACCTGCCTTCTCAGCAGCTTTTGCAACTGCTGAAAAGATAGCATCCTTATTCTTTTGAAAATTCATTTTAGTTTAGCGATTACGGAAGAATGGTGGTGTATCCAATTCATCCTCATCTTGATCCATTGTAAATTTTTCGACGGAAACAGTAGATGTTGGTTCTGCGTCAGTTGGACGAATCAAGTTTTCACGACGCAAATCCCACTCTCCGAAGGCAGAAGCTTTCGGCGCTTCAGTTTGTTGTGCAGCTCCACGAGTTGGTGCTGATGCTACTGAATGATCAAAGCGTTGAGAAGGGCGTGGTGAAACAGCTTCCGTGCGATGGCGGGCTGGTTTATCAGCAGTATCTTGACGAACCCCTGTAGCCACAACAGTCACACGAATCTCATCTTTCATTGTTTCATCAATAGATGTACCCAACCAAATGTTAACACCTTGACCCGCAGCCTGATTAACGATTTCTGAAGCATCTTCTGCTTCTGTCAGAGTCATGTCATAACCACCTGTAACATTGACAATGACATCCTCTGCACCATCAATTGTTGTTTCAAGAAGAGGAGAATAAATCGCTTTACGAGCCGCCTCAATCACTCGGTCCTCACCCGTACCGATACCAATACCCATCAAGGCGTTCCCTTTGTTTTCCATAACTGTCTTCACATCTGCAAAGTCCAAGTTAATCAAACCAGGATTTGTAATCAAGTCTGTAATTCCTTGAACACCTTGACGAAGAACATTATCAGCTTCGCTTAATGCTTCTAAAAGCGGTGTTTTCTTATCAACAATTTCAAGAAGGTTGTTGTTTGAAATAATTAAGAGTGTATCTACTTGTTCGCGAAGACCTTCAATTCCCTCAATCGCAAAGTTTCCACGTTTATTTCCTTCAAAACCAAACGGACGAGTCACAACTGCGACAGTCAACGCACCCAAGTTTTTAGCAATACGTGCAATAACAGGAGCCGCACCAGTCCCTGAACCACCGCCCATACCAGCAGTGATGAAGACCATATCTGCACCAGTTAATACATTAGTCAATGCTTCTTCGCTTTCCTCAGCAGCTTTACGACCAACCTCAGGTTGACCTCCAGCACCCAAACCACGAGTCAATTTAGGACCTAGTTGGATAACTGTTTCAGCTTTAGAGCTACTTAGCGCTTGTACATCTGTGTTTGCTGCAATGAACTCAACCCCAGCAACACCTTCTTCAATCATACGGTTAATCGCGTTTCCGCCACCACCGCCGACACCGATTACTTTAATGACAGCACCATGACTAGCTGCTGCTTCAAATGAAAATGCCATAGTTTAAATCACCTTTTCTTTTCTCTTATTCAAACATGCTGCCAAACAAACCACGAATGCGATCTGTGATGTTTCCCTTAGCAGCTGGACGAACTTCTTCTTCCTCATCATGGTAAGCAGGAGCAACTTGTTCCTCTACCTGATCGACTGTGTTCAATTCGTTTACGATTTCTCTTTGAATTGGCTGACTAATCCGAGGACGAGCAACAGGAATTTCAACTGGCTTATGTCTCAAGGTAGTCTCGCCATTTACTGCATGTTGGGCAATATTTTCAACATCTTCTAACTCACCAACATACTCAACAAAGCTAATCACACTTGCAAATGCTGGATTGCGGATACCAATTTGATTTGGAACAAAAAGTTTAGTATTAACACCAAACACTTCTTGGGCCAATTCTGTAATTCCTGGTAAGATGGCACCGCCACCTACAATGACTATTCCCCCTGGTAAATCTAGAGCACGTGTACGCTCCAAATCTTGTTTCACACGGTCAAAAATCTGACGCAAACGTGCCGCAATCACTTCTGAAAGGTAGCGCTCGGTCACTTCAACTGGAGCGTTTTCTCCAATCACTTCGACAGTGAACTTTTCCTTATCACTTGCATCTTGCGGATAGGCAATGCCGTAGTTGTATTTCAAGTTTTCAGCAATACTCTTTGATGTTGTCAATACTTTTGAAATATCGTTTGTGATATAATCTCCACCTTCTTGGTAGATGTTTGTGTATTGCAACTCTTGGCCACGCATAACAGCCACAGTCGTTTGACCACCACCAAGATCAATGATAGTCGCACCAAACTCACGTTCACCTTCATTCAATACAGAGCGAGTTAGTGCCAACGGAGAAATTACAATATTTTCAACTTGGACATCTGCACGCTCCACCGTTTTACGAAGATTGTGAAGAATGGTACGTGGTCCTGTGTACAGCATACCACGCATTTCCAAGCGAATTCCCATCATTCCACGAGGGTCCTTAATGCCTTGGAATCCATCGACAGTGAACTCTTCTGGAATAAATGAAATCACTTCGCGTTCCGGAGTCATACTCTTTGTCAATGCTGATTTTACAACATTCTCAACATCCAAGTCTGTAATTTCTTGTGAATCTGTTGTAACAGGAATCATCCCTTGAGTTGGTTCAATCTGAAGAAGGTTGGCAGGTAATCCAACATTTACCTTTTCAATGCGGATACCTGACTTTTCTTCTGCCTGCTCGATCGCTTTTTTAATCGCTCCAGCAGCCACCTCAATATTTACAATAATTCCATCTTTGACGCCAGCACTTTTTACATTGCTGACCCCAATCACATTCATTTCGTTATCAATATATTCTGCAACCAAGACTTTAACGGAGCTTGTACCAATATCTAATCCCGTAAAAAAGCCGTTTCTAGCCATTCTATCAGTCCTCTCTTACTTCCAACTTTAACAAATCATCTTCCATTTTGAAAAAATAGTATAATTAGTCATCCTTCATTATACCATATTATATCGAATTATGGTGTTTTTAAAGGATTTTTTTATTACTTTTTCTTTACAAAATTATCTATTTCAGCTTGCATATCTATAAATACCAACTTCCATGTCAATTGTCGTTGGAACTGTCACTTCTGCTGCTATTTTTGTATAGTAAGACATCTTCTGGCTAATCTCACCCAACGGGATTAATACAGTATTTCCATCTCTCATATTGAATGTCAACAAATCCGCGGTCACTTTACTCGGCGTTAAATTTATTGTCTGAATAGCAGAACGAATTCCTGCATCTATTTTCCCCAATTCAATGGCTAGTTCCTTGATTAATTCCTTGTCGGATAAATTGATTGTTGTATAGCCTTCTGGCAAGGAATCCTGTGAAATCGGTTCACCGCCAATCTCTCCACTAGACAATACCGGATACCACTGGTTTTGTTGCTGAATGTAGCCTATTATAGCGTATTCTTTGATGTGAATGGTAAAGGTAGCCGGAAACTGGAACTTGATTGTTGCTGTCTCAACGGACGAACTATTCTTCTTAATATTCTTTGCGTAAGCATCTGCATGCAAAGCTATGGTTACAATGTAATCATCTGGAGAAATCAGACTATAATTTTCCACCTGTTCAGCAGTCAGTCGCTCATTTCCAACGACCTCTATCTGTTTTTTCTTGCTGGTTGGAGAAATAAAATACAAGGCTAGAGCTGCCAGTAACAAACTCGTCACAAGAACCGGAATAGCTTTCCAGACTACTTTGGAAGGAATATCAACTTTTAAAGTTTGAACCTTTTCCCCTGTTTCCTTTTTGGATTCCCGACTCTCTTGTCTTCTGTTTATTCCCTGAAAAAGGACCCTTTTACTCTTTTTAGCTTCTGGGTTCTCCTGTTCTGTCTGTCCCTCGTCAACTGCCTGAATATCCGCAGCATCTTTATGAGCAAGGTAGGCTTGGTGGCGTGCTTTCCATTGTTCGAAAAAGGCACTTTTTTCATCATCCGGAGCAGTCATCTCAGGTATGTATACATCCGTAGAAAGTCCTTTTTCTTCGGCTAATACAGATTCTTTCTCTACTGGTGAAATTTGTTCTGAATCCAATTCTACTTGGGATGCCTGTTCCACTTCTAGCACTGATTCCTCTACATTTGAATCTTTTTCCGTCATAGAACCTACCTTCCCATATCTTCTCTAAGCAAATTGTAAAAACTATCTACTGACTGAATTTCATTAGAATTTGCCATGTTTTGGATATAAAATTCCTTGTTTTTCAATAGCTCATAAACTTCTACCAATAGGCTGGCAAATGTCAATTGACTTTCATCAATCTGCTTAGAATATCCCTTTTTCTCTGCATAGAGAGCATTTTCAATTTGATCCCCTCGACTGGCCTGCCGTCCTAGTGGCACAATCAAATGGAGTTGTTGCATGGCAATCAACTCAAACAGAGTATTGGAACCACCACGGGTAATAACGACATCCGCTAAATCCATCAACGGTTGATAAAGTTCTGTCACATAGTCAACTCTATATAGGTTTTTATCTAATTGGTTGAGACTACTGTCCCCTGTCAAGTTGATAATATTGAATCGTTCGGTCAGAGCAGCACTATTCTGACTGATTAAATCATTAAAGACCTTAGCACCGCCCGAACCACCTACAAACAGTAAGGTCGGCAGACTTTTATCGAAGTGACTGAGAATTTCTGGCAACTGAATTGGTGTAACTTTGTCATTCGTTTGCCCCACTTTTGTAACCGCACCAACATGTTTTACTTTAGTCAAGCTGGCAGGTTGCTCAAAAGTACTATACATGGTTGTCGCAAATTTATAGGCTATTTTATTGGCCAGTCCCATTGTTAAGTCTGATTCATGGATAAAGACCGGAACCCGCAGCAAATTAGCAGCAATAACTGGTGGAACCGATACAAACCCACCTTTTGAAAAAAGAGCTTGCGGACGAATTTTAGCAATAATGGCCAAGGATTGAAGAACACCAAAACCAACTTTAAACACGTCCAACATATTTTGGAAAGAGAAATAACGGCGTAATTTCCCAGTCGAAATAGAATGAAAATGGACATCTAAACCTGATTTCACAACCTGCTCATGCTCAATACCGTTCCCATCACCAATATAGTGGACTTCCCAGCCTTCTTCCAAAAATCGCGGAATCAAAAGGAGATTGAGCGTCACGTGCCCAACAGTCCCTCCGCCTGTAAAAACAATTTTTTTCATGATTATTTCAACTCCTCAAAGGTCTGTAAGAAGACATCGCCACGCACTTCAAAATTGGCATACATATCCCAGCTTGCATTGGCTGGGCTTAACAGGACAATATCTCCTTTTTCTGCAATGGCAAAGGCTTTTCTAGTCGCATCCGCAATATCAAGAGCTTCTATCGTTTCCACTTCTGCCTTATCTGCTGCACGTTGAACACGGGGAGCTGATTGACCAAGGATTACCATTTTCTTTAGACCAACCAAATCAGGGACTAATTCATCAAATTCATTGCCACGGTCTAAGCCGCCTGCAATCAAAATGACCTTGCTGTTGTCAAACCCTGAAAGAGCTTTTTGAGTCGCCAAGATATTGGTAGACTTACTATCATTGTAGAAGGAAACCCCATTGATCTCACCTACAAATTGCAAGCGATGTTTGACACCTCCAAAGGCAGACAAACTTTCCTGAATCGCTTGGTGGTCTACTCCCAACAATTTTGCAACCACAATTGTTGCCAAGGCATTTTCAACATTGTGTGAACCTGGAACACCAATTTGGTCAGCATCCATGATGTATTCACCCTTGAAATAGAGTTTTCCATCTGCCAAATAAGCTCCATCAACCACTTCCAGCGTAGAAAAAGGAACTACAGTTGCTTTGGTCTGTCCAGCCAATTCCTTGGCTTCTTTCTGGTTGAAATTGAGCACTACAAAATCCTCAGCCGTCATCTGACGCTGAATCATCCATTTTGCTGCTACATAGTCTTCAAAAGTCCCATGGTAATCAATATGACTGGCAATAAGATTAGTCACAACGGCGATATGCGGGCGGAAAGATTCTGTCCCCATTAACTGGAAAGACGATAATTCCATGACCAAGGTATCCTCTGCAGTTGCAGTTTGAGCGACCGAAGATGCTGGGTAACCAATATTTCCACATAATTTTGCAGGTTTATTTCCAGCATTCAAGACTTCTGCAATCATGGTCGTTGTCGTTGTCTTACCGTTCGAACCTGTAATCCCCACGATTGGAGCATCTGATACCAAATAGGCCAATTCAACCTCTGTCCATACTGGAATTCCTTTTCCAATTGCTTTTTCAACCATAGGATTATCATAGCGAATTCCTGGATTTTTTACCATCAAAGCGAAATCTTCATCCAACAATTCCAAGGGATGGCTCCCGCAAATAACACGGATACCATCTTCCAACAAAGATTGAGCAGTCGGATTTTCTTCAAAAGGCTTTCCATCGTTAACAGTGACGATAGCACCCAATTTATCCAGGAGACGGGCTGCGGATTCCCCTGATTTAGCTAAACCTAGCACTAACACTTTCTTATTTTTTACAATATCAATCATCTTCATCTCAATTACCTTTACTTTCTAACACCTTATTTTACCCTTTACGAAGACCTTTTTCAAGCCAGAGGACAGAAAAGTAAACTCTACCCGTGGTGCTAGTTCATTTCAAAATACAATAAAAAGCCCAAATGGACTATACTGTAAGCGACGAAACATACAGAAGGGTAGTCCAAATGAGCTTACTTACAGTATACTGCTAAATCTCATCATTTGCAATGGAATGTACGCCAATTATCACAAATTTGTCATCATTTCTACCAAAACTATTGCCCAGATTCCTTTAAACTTCGGCGTAATGTAGGCTTTCAGATAGATTACTCCTTGTCTTACTTTTGCTATAAGCTGAACTAGGTATGACATCTCAACGTCATTTCTACAATATCTGCCACCTCTTTCCTCGTGGTCTGTTACTAGAAAGAAGTCGTTTCAATCGTCGGTCTAGGCAATTGATTTGAGTTGACAGGAGGTTAAGGTTTGAATAAGCTCTTGAAGTTGAACAATTACCTCATTCAGCCATATTGTCTAATGTCTATAATAGAAAAATGTTCCAGAGTCAAATCGACTTTGAAACATTTTCAATAGTTCAAAATTTCTTGGGAGCTAAAAAATCATCCAACACTTGATTCCTATTCCGAAAACGAAATGTTTTACTAGTTGTTATAAAAATATAAATTAAGATTACAAATAGAATTGGAGTTGCGATAAATGGAGCAATAAAGATCGCTTTAATTTGGATAGCATCAGAGGTAACCAGAGCACTACCATTAACATTTTCAATACGATAGCCACGAACTAATAGCCTATGTGTATTAATACCGTAGGGTGTACATGTTACCAAAGTTAATAAGTCTTTCTGAGGATCTATGGTAAGAGCCGATAAATCTGATGGCTCAACCACTCGAATCTGGTCCACTTTGTAAGTTAGTGTTTCATTGAGAATGTGAATGGTAAATATATCGCCTTCTCTCAACTTATCTAAATCAGAAAACAGACGGGCAGATGGGAGCCCACGATGCCCTGAAAGTACACTATGAGTTCCCAAACCTCCTACAGGCAACGATGTTCCTTCTAGATGTCCAATAGAAGTCTCTAAAACCGTTTCGTCTGTCCCATGAAATATAGATAACTTGACATCAATTTTAGGAATCTCAATATAGCCCATGATGCCATCTTTATTGAAATTCAATTCCTGATTATAGGCTTCAATGTCGGATGCAGTCACATTCCAGTTTAAGGGGTTTTCTTGATTATACTGGCGCGCACTATCAATGATTTCTTTGTATTGATCCTCTGTCATATCTGATACTGTGTCAGAATAGGACATAATAGCCTCTGATTGGTGGAAGGAATTCCAATAATCACTGACCGATGGATAAGCCAATAGTCCAATCCCCAATATAAAAATTAATGGCATGATAAAAGACGGACCTTTCTTTTTGAGCCATTTGATCATGAAATCCCCTCCTTTCCTTATGTTAAGACCAAAGAAATATCTTCGGAAATACTTCCACTCTTGCTTTTGCACTTCCGAAGATAGATTCTAAATATTAGGTATTGTATGGACAATTAGATATTGTTCATACGACGTTTTGAAATAGTATAAACCAATGCTACCAAAAGTAAGATTGAACCAACTAGATAGAATAAAGTTGTTCCAATCGCACCAGTGCTTGGCAAGACACCACCCTTTTTATTGACGATATTTGCTTTTGCTGCGTTATCTTTCGTAACTTCGATGGCTTGACGTTCTGTCAAAATATTGTAACCATTCGGTGCTTTCATTTCTTCAAGATAATAGGTCGTGCTATGTTTCAGACCTTTAATCACAACTTCGCCAGCTTCAATCGCAACGCCTTGCTCATCAGCCTGCGCAACACGATATACTCCGTCAGATTCCTTGACAACCTTGATTTCAGTTCCATTATTGGCTGCATCATAAAGCTTAAATTCTGCTCCAGTCAGAGTAGCTTTTGCTTCGTTTGTTTTCTTCAAAGTGAAACGGTGAGTGGTTACAGTCGTTTTATTATCTTCTGGATTTTTTGGATCTACTGGGGTATCTGGAGTATCTGGAGTGTCTGGATTATCTGGGTGATTTGGATCTGTTGGATTTGTTGGGTCAAAAGAGTTGTAACCAAGTGTTGCTGTGTTGGTTGCTTGACCTTCTTTTGCATCTTTGGTTACAACAGCTGAATAGGTTACATTCACTTCAATTGGTGAGTTGTAAATAGTTGATTTATCGTCCTTGATCCATTTCAAGACAACTGTCATCTTACCAGTATTATCAAAAGCAACTGTATAGTCTGTGCCTTTAACAAGCGTCTGTGTCCCAACCTTCACAGCTACAGAGTCCTGATTAATTGTTAATGCTGTTGGAGTATCGGCAATGGTGTAAGATTTGATTTGTTTAGTGACACCATTTGCAGTAACAAAGTTCGTCGCGTTAAATTTGAATTGGAAAGGAACAGTGTCACCAATTTTTGCAGTTGTTGTTGATGTTGCTGTTTTTCCATCCGCTGCTAGAATTTTCTTACCGCCACCATTATTTGAATCTGGAATGGTTGGATTAGTAGTGTTTTTATCGATAACAGTTGCATTTGGTGTTGTACTATCTACGGTAAGCACTGCACCAAGTGATGATGTTACAAAATAGTAACCAAATGTTAAGTTTGTAAATACTAGAGTATTATCAGTTGCAGTCGAACTGGCAACCTTTGTACCGAAACTCTTTGCCCAAGTTGCAAATTCTGGTGTTGTAACATCCGCATTGGGTTTTGCAGTAATATTCCCTTTGCTGTCTACATCAAACCAGGTTTCACCACCAAAATTTTGTGCGGTTTTACCGCTTGGGAGTTTATAAGAAATACCTGAACCATCTTCTGTTACAGTAGCATCAAAGAGCTTGTAAAGTTCATAAGTTTGGCTTTGCGAAGCATTGCGCACAGTAATTTTTCCTGTACCACCTGCATTTGTATTTACCTCTTGCGCACTAGCGAAAGGGGTAGGCAAGACCATAGCTAGCACTGCCAACACGGTCATGAAGAGACTTTTTAATTTATTCATGATTTTTCTTTTTCCTTTTTCATTTTTTATTAAGGAGAAGCAGACATGAAATCCTGCAACTCCCATTGTGATACTTTAATTATATAAGCGTGAAATCAGTCCTAGGACCTCTTTTCCCGATTACGTTGAACAAACAGATGCATCAAATATGAGATGACTATGAGGACAAGACCAGAAAGAATAAACCACTTCTGTCCATCTCCACCTGTGCTTGGCAAGGCTCTGCCCTGCTCATTGGCCACTTGGATGCGATGGCTGGCATCACCACTAACCTTGGTAAGCGTTGCTCGTTCTGGACTAGCATCATTGCCCGCTTCATCAGACAAGGCAACAGTGTAGAAGGAAGATGTTTTATCTTCGTTAAAGTTTTCCTTGATGCTGAAGTAGATATAACTATCCAAGACAATAAAACCATCAGGTGCTGCCAATTCTTGCAGACGGTAGCGACCTGCTTCTAAGCCTACCGGTATCTGAATACCATCTTTGCTGGTAATGGCAAATTCCTGCGCCCCATCTAACTGAGCCCAGTTCAAACCATCCCACTTGGTCAATTCAAACTTGCCACCTGCAAGAGATTTCCAATTTTCATCTGTCTTGGTAATGTTAAGCGTTTCAAGAATTGTCAACATTCCAAACTCATCTGTAATCTCGTAATTGCTGAGCTTTGTGCCCTCTTTTGCTTTATAAGTAAAGCTATTGGCTCTTCTACCTGGATTAGTTAGGCTTGCAAAATCAGAGAAGTCAACACCTTCGCCTTGGACGAAGCCATCATAGCTAACACCCTCTGGAGTCATCACACTAACTTCTTGTGCTGTCAGTTCTGTTCCATCATATGCTTTTTCTTTCGTAGCTGACGTTAACATTAGCTTACGCGGATTGATGGTAATCTTGCCGTCTTTAGCTAAGAAAGTAACCTCAAAATTATCATTTGTATTAACAAATTTATTTTGTAAGGCAAAGGTATAAGCTCCTACATCTTTTTTGGTCATTTCAATTTCTGAACCCGTATAGTGAATATAGGACTCTTTATAGAGGCTATCAGAAATTGAGTTTACCTTGTAGTCGACAGTAGACGCTTTGCCATCATAGATTTTTTCAATCGTTTGACTTCCAATCTCTACTGTAACCGGACGTTTTTTAACTGTCAGAGAACTGTCAAGATAGGTAATCTCATAATAATCGGTATGATTTTTACCATCAGCAGTTGTTATGACAACTGATTTTGGTTTCGCATTTGATGAGCCGACATCAGTCTGACTTCCCTCAAAATCAATAGCAGTCAACCTATCCCCGCTAGCTAGAGATGTTGAATAACCAGATTTTAAATCATCTATTCCTGATAGTTTCAACGGCTCGCCATCGTAGACTTTCTCTCTTGGTTGACCTTCAAGTATCAGATTTTTCTTATAATAAAGATTAATCGTCCGCTTATCTGGTCTTCTGATACGATAGATTGATTTATCTACGTTGTTCTCGTTATCTTTTGATGTTGAGAAGGTATACCCTTGAATCTCCTTACGATTTAGGATATAGGTATCACCTTTCTTCTTGTACTCTACCAGAGGGTCTTGCCCGGAAATAGGGTTGCCATCCATATCAAGATAATTAACTGTGATGGTCGCAAACTCATAAGGTAGATAGTAGAAAGTAATGACATTGTTGGCTGAGTTTGTTGTCAGAGTAAGACTCAAGACATTATTTTGAGGATAGTATCCTGTTCCTACACCCTTGGCTACAGCCTTAGCAACAATCATGTTAGCCTCAGCTTCCAGATGGTCTTCTGGCAACAATACTGTGTTGTTACTGTCGTTATCATCTCCATCCTTAAGGAGGTAACGAACGGTATATGGTATTTTTGCTGTCCTATCACTGTAATAGAAAATAATCTCATTATTGTCATAGGTTAAATCAAGGATCTTACTGCTAGCATCTGGTCTGTAGCCTGTGATGGCTAAAGCATTTTCTTTGATGGTCTGATGTAATTCAAGTGCTGGACTCTCAATGACCTTGTCTGCTGCTAATTTATTATTAGTAGTAGCGTCTACGTACTTAACCGTATACTTGAGAGGTTGAGGTTTCCAGCGAGCATAAAGTGTGATATTTTCTGTGACTGGCTTAGACCAGACATAGCGCTCCCCACCTTCTTTAGCTGTAAACCAACCGTCAAAGTCATAGTGAGCTCTGGTCGGATCAGCAACAACTGTCGCAGTTTTCTTCTTTTCAACTGTTTGAGTCTCTGGTGCTGTACCTTCACCACCATTTAGGTCAAAGCTAACCGTCATGTTTGGAGCCACCCACTTAGCGTAGAGCACTAAGTTGTTTGATGGCATTTTATCAAATGTGTATGCCTCAGTAAGATTGGAATCAGTATACCAACCACCCCAGGTATAGTCAGCATCAACTCCAGCTGGCCGACTTGGTGTGTAGTTGTAGGTTGCACTATTGATATTAGCATCAAAGAGAACATTCTCAGTAGTTTTTAGCTTGGTACTACCATAGTAGTAATCAATATCGAAACTATCACGCTTGTAGTAAAAACGGTAATGATCATACAATTTTATACCATTGTTTAGTGTAGCATAATGTCCAGAATGATTATCATAACCTGGCGGAACAGTAGAAATAACTTGATAACCCATAATTGTTTTTGCATTGAGTGGCGAATTTTGTCCACCATTTAAGCTCTGACTATGTTCAGATAATACATAGACATTTGGATTATCTGCTGACTGCAAGTAATAGTCAACCCTTTTTGTTTTTAAGGAACTTTCCCAATGCCCTGTTACGACAACTTCATGATTAGCATTTGCTGTTGTAATCATATCGGTTGTAAGTGTAGGTCTACGAGTCACATTATAAGTATTACTGTCTGAGAAAGTCCATCCTCTAAATTTCATAGAATCGTATTTCTCAAGTGTACCATTTCCTATGCGCAACATCTGATAAACTTCATCCGCACCTGATGGCCAAAGATTCAAAATATCTTGTCCAACAACTACATCCCTAATCTTGTATTGAGTTCCAGTATAAGTACCGCCACCTTTTTCAATTTGCCCATAATATGTGTAGAATCCCAATGTCGAATTCCGATTGATATCAAAAGTTAAAGTATATCTAATCAAACTATAATAGACTTTGAGTACAGACTGACCATCTGAATTGATTTCAATGGATGAACTAGCATTACTACCATATCTTGTTTCGCGTTCATAGCCCAAAGGAACATTAGACATTTCTGGAGCAGTACTTGCTTGAATTGTTGTACCAACTTGTCCAGTCCGTTTGATTGAACTGTCATACACGTAGAGCGGCTCTTCTTTGCCATCATATACTTCTTTATAGTAAGCAATGACATAGTTAACCGTATCAGCCTTCCACTTAGCATAGAGCGTCTTGTTCTTATCTAAAGCAACTGAGCCACTAATAGGGCTTCCTGTTAAATTAGCATTATCATACCAACCATCAAACGTGTAACCTTCTCTAGTTGGGATTGTCGTTGTCAGATTGACCTTGGCATTGTAGAGTCCAGTTTGTGGTGGGATGTAAGACCCTCCATTAGTATTGTAGGAAAGTGTATACTCTTTACGAGTGTAATAAACATCAATCTCTTGTCCACTTGATCTTGTCAATTCAAGAGAATCTGTCTTTTCAAAATTTGCATAAGTATAATTGCGAACCTCTGGTCTAATCGTAGACCCGATAATGCCGTAGTAGGTTCCTGACTCAATATCTGTGTAACCTTCCCCATCCAAATCTTTCAGCTTGTAGCGAACCTTGTATTCGGAATCATAGGGGATATAAGCAACCTTAATGGTCAGCGCATTATCTACATTCCCATCTTCTTTGTCTAGTCTCGCCAAATCTTCAGACTGTATGTCTATGATGGGTCTACTGGTGTAGTAAATGGCGTCTGTCGCAAATCCACTTTCTGCCCCACTTTTAATCTCAGTGGATACAGGTGTCGTGATGCGATAAGGCATGTCTTCCGCCTCTAGCTCATAGACTTCTGTTTCAAAGGTAATGTCTTGACCCGAAACAACGTTATTATAAAAATACTGAATCGTTACTTTATAGATTGAGATTGAGGCAAATTCTGCTTCCACAATCATATCTCGAGTAACTAGGGTGTCAGCAGTAACAACTTCATTTGTCTCTTTGTCACGCCAACCAATAAAGCGATAGCCAGCACGGAAGGGTTCCTCAGGAAGCGTTTCTACTTTTGCTCCCTCTTTTTTATCAACCAGACTCGAAACTGTCTGCTCCTGTCCATTTGAATCCAGAGCTGTAAAAGTTACTTTATAGTACTCTGCCCCAACGACACCATAATCAGAGAAGGAGTCCGCGTCAAAGCTAATTTCGGACACCTGATTGTTTTCTTCGTTGGTTTCAACTTCTGGGACAACTTCTGCCTTATTAGCTGTTTGAAAATGAACAGCCTCGACCTTAGTTTCCTCTTTAAGTTTGATATTACTATCTGTTTTGATTTGAATGGAAATTGGCGCTTCTGGCTGAATTTCCTTGCCATCATGCACAAAGCTTATGTCAAAGAACCTTGCAAACGTTAAAGCACGAGCTCCCAGAGTAGCCTTGGCTTTATTAAAGCGAGATTTATAGGTATCTGTCCCCGCCTCAATTTCTTTAACCTTCAGTTCCACTCCTTTTGGCATTTTTGCAGAAGCATCAAATCTAGCGATAACTTCATAATCTTTGCCTTTATGAACAAACTCTGTCACTTCAGTTATTACTTGTTGATCAACCTTTGTGGTTTCAGTTGTCTGGGTTTCCGAAGAAAGCTCCGTTGTCGATGTCACACTTGTTGTCATGCTTGTTTGCTCTATTGCAGAGCTTTCTTCAACCATCTGACTAGCAGCCTCCGTCACTTCTACTGGAGTTTCTTCATTACCTTGTATTTCAGTAGTTGTCTCTGAGCTGCTGATACCCGATAGTTGGCTAGCTTTATTAGATTCCAGTGTCAGAGCTGGTAAAATCAATGCATATGTTGTTACAAATACAACCACAACAGCTGCAAAATTAACAAATTTTCTATATTTTTTCTGCCATAAAGATAATCTTTTAAACTTAAAATTATTTTGCATGTTCCTCCCCCTAAATTGCTTTAAGTATCTAACTTTAAGTTCATCATTTTTAATCAATTACTCCCATCTCTGTCAAAGGCCATACTCTAAAAACCAATTTACCAACAATCTGTTCATTAGAGACTGTACCAATAGCGTTGTTTCGCGAATCAATGGACTCTTTCCGGTTATCTCCCATGACAAAGATTCGATTTTCCGGTACCTGATAGGGAAACTCAATATCTGTATGACCATAATCCCTATTTGCCAAATATGGCTCGTCCAATCTTTGATTATTGACATAAACGTTCCCTTGTTTATCCATATCCACCCAATCCCCAGCTTCAGCGATGACGCGCTTGACCAGAATATTGTTATTGTAATAAAAAGCAACAACATCACTGCTTTCAAAATCATTGCTCTTTACTGATACAACGATGTCCCCACTATTCAGGGTTCCTTTCATTGAATCTCCGTATATTCTCAAAATAGGCAAAAATAATACAGCGATTAGTATTGCAAATGCTGCAACTACTACCAACATAAACACTGTACTTTTCACTGTCCTCCAAAATGTATGTCTATATCTTTCATGCTGATATAGCTCTTTTAATTCTGAAGTTTTTGGAAGTTCCTTTCCCCTAAGGTTTGAACTATTCATGAACATCACCAATTTTGTTTTTCAAATTATAGAGATATAGATCAGCAGCTTTTTGCGCTTCTTCAAAAATATTAGTCAGTCTCATTGAAGCTTCCGCTATGGAGCCAGATTGACTAATCATAATTCTTCTATCAGCCAACTCTGTTTTAATCTTCTCAAGTTGATTTCTCAAGCAATCAATCTCTTCACTTTGAGCCAACATAATCTCATATAACTCAATTCGCTTTAATTTCCGAAGATCTTTTACATCCATCTGCGTTCCCTCTCTTTTACTAAAATATTATACAATTAAGTTAAGGCACAACTTAATAACAATACTTGGTATTTTACTATAGTTTCCATTTATTGTCTAGTAATATGAGTTTTCTAAGGGAAAACTGTTAGCAATATTTTATAAAACGAATCCCTCTCATTTAGGTGTTAATGGCTAATATAGTTATTTAATTTGTCTTTAATTACTTTAATGTATGGATGTCTTTCCCGCTTCCGTCAATTATAGAGATCAGCTTCGGACTGTAAAACGCAAATTGCTAAGATGTTGACAAAAGTTGGCGGCGGCAGCTCATTGCCTTGTATGGTCGAATGAATTAGCTTTCAGACAAGGAACCGAGGTGCAGGTAGCTAGAACAGCCTAGAGGCTGTTCTAGGTTGGAAATAAGACTTGCGAAACAAGTCACTTTCGTAGAGTACGGCAAGCCGAAAGTGGCGATGTATCAGAGTTAATTTAAATGACTGTACTAAGAACTTGCTATTTTGGGTTTTGGGGATTTCATTGAGTATTAAAATTTATCTACATAAAAACACCTTGAAAATGCGCTTGTCATTTATTATAAATAACGAGAGCTTCTTCAAGATGTATCACAGAATATAATTTCTTTAGCTAATAGATTGCCACTACTGTCCAAAAAGCTGGATAAAATTCCTTAGTAATATCGTATTACGGTATTCAAAAATCAAAGACTCTGCTAAAATTTTGTATCGTCATTTAATTGATAAATATCCCGCATCGCCCAAAAACCAATCAGAATCATTAGTAGACCAACCCAAATTTCCTTTGGAAATTGCATGATTCTTAAAAATCCAAGTACCAAGGCAATCGCTAATGCTACCAGTAAAAATACTGCCGCAATCAAATTCATAGTCCCCTTAATATTGCGAGGTGCAATAAAAATATAAAAAAGTACTAACATGATGGCAAGGATTAAATAAAACATGCTTCTTCTCCTAGAAATTATTCCTCAGTCGCTAATTTTTTCTTCTTCGCAGCCTTATCACGCTCTGCCTTGTTCAAGATTTGCTTACGAAGACGGATAGATTCCGGCGTTACTTCCATGTATTCATCATCGTTCAAGAATTCTAGTGATTCTTCAAGAGTCAAGATACGCGGTGTCTTAATCACAGACGTTTGGTCTTTGGTAGCTGAACGAACGTTGGTCATTTGTTTAGCAGTTGTGATGTTAACTGTCAAGTCATTGTCACGTGAGTTTTCACCGATAATCATTCCTTCGTACACTTCAGTACCTGGGTTGACAAAGATCGTTCCACGCTCTTCAATACGCATGATAGAGTATGTCGTTGCCTTACCTTGGTCGATAGAGACAAGGGCACCACGGTGACGACCACCGATTTCACCTTGAACAACAGGCAAGTATTGGTCGAAAGTATGGTTCATGATACCGTAACCACGAGTCATTGAAAGGAATTCTGTTGAATAACCAATCAAACCACGCGCAGGCACAAGGAAAACAAGACGAGTTTGACCATTTCCTGTCGCAACCATATCCAACATATCACCCTTACGCTCAGATAGGGATTGGATAACAGAACCTTGGTATTCTTCTGGAGTATCGATTTGCACGCGCTCGAATGGCTCCATTTTCACGCCGTCGATTTCCTTGATGATAACTTCTGGACGTGATACTTGAAGCTCATAGCCTTCACGACGCATGGTTTCAATCAAAATAGACAGGTGCAATTCACCACGACCCGAAACAGTCCATTTATCTGGAGAGTCAGTAGGGTCAACACGGAGAGAAACATCCGTTTGCAACTCAGCCAAAAGGCGCTCTTCAATCTTGCGAGATGTCACCCATTTACCTTCACGACCAGCAAATGGTGAGTTGTTCACCAAGAAAGTCATTTGAAGAGTAGGCTCATCGATACGAAGAACTGGAAGTGCCTCAACTGCATCTGTCGGAGTCACAGTTTCACCAACGAAGATGTCTTCCATACCAGAAACGGCAATCAAATCACCAGCTTTTGCTTCTTGGATTTCTTTACGCTCAAGACCGAAGAAACCGAACAATTTCGTAACACGGAAGTTTTTCGTTGTGCCATCTAGTTTAGAAAGGGTAACTTGGTCACCAACTTTAACAGTACCACGGAAGACACGACCGATACCGATACGACCCACGAAGTCATTGTAGTCCAAAAGTGATACTTGGAACTGCAATGGCTCATCTGAGTTATCCACTGGTGCAGGGATATGCTCGATGATGGTATCAAAGATTGGTGCCATTGTTTCTTCTTGGTCTGCTGGATTGTCAGACAAAGATGAAGTACCGTTGATAGCTGATGCGTAAACCACTGGGAATTCCAACTGGTCATCATCTGCACCCAATTCGATGAAGAGTTCAAGCACTTCATCTACAACTTCTTCTGGACGAGCAGATGGTTTGTCAATCTTGTTGACAACGACGATTGGTGTCAAGTTTTGTTCAAGGGCTTTTTTCAATACGAAACGAGTCTGTGGCATAGTCCCTTCGTAAGCATCCACGACAAGCACAACACCGTCAACCATTTTCATGATACGCTCAACCTCACCACCGAAGTCCGCGTGTCCTGGTGTATCCATGATGTTGATACGAGTACCGTTATAAGCTACGGCAGTATTTTTTGCAAGGATGGTAATACCACGCTCTTTTTCGATGTCATTTGAGTCCATGGCACGCTCATCCAATTGCGTACGCTCATCAAGCGTTTGGGATTGTTTCAATAATTCATCAACGAGGGTTGTTTTTCCGTGGTCAACGTGGGCAATAATGGCTACGTTGCGGATGTCTTCTCTAAGTTTTGTCATAATATCCTCTGTATATTTTAATTTAACTAAAAAAGTATATCATAGATTGGCGTAAAAATCACAGATAATCTTGTTGTAAATGTTTTCAGATAGCAGATTGAAAGCAGAAGAAAAGAGATTGAAGTCAATCTCTTATAAAATGTTCTCAAAATTATCGCGCACTTCTTGTGGCCAAACGCTTGACTGCACTTCACCGATATGTTTCTTACGAAGCAAGAACATGGCCAAACGGGATTGACCGATACCACCACCAATCGAAAGCGGGAAGAGACCATTCAAAAGGGCACGATGCCAATCAAATTCCAAACGGTCCTCGTCGCCTGTAATAGCAACCTGGCGCTTAAGCGCTTCTTCATCCACACGAATCCCCATTGAGGACAACTCAAATGCTGAACCAAGCGTCTCATTCCAAACCAAGATATCTCCATTGAGTCCTTTGTAGCCTGCTTCTGATGGGCTTGTCCAGTCATCATAGTCTGGGGCGCGTCCATCATGTGGTTTACCATCTGCCAGTTCACCACCGATACCGATTAGGAAAACTGCGCCGTATTCTTTGGCAACCACATTCTCACGCTCTTTTGGTGTCAAGTCTGGGAAGTTCTTGACCAAATCCTCCGTGTGGATAAAGGTGATTTTCTTAGGCAAAACAGACTCAATATCATAACGAGCTTCAACTGCCAATTCGGTCAGACGGATAGCCTTGTAAATCTGCTCCACTGTTTCTTTCAAGTAAGCTAAATTCCGACGACCATCAGGGATGACCTTCTCCCAGTCCCATTGATCCACATACACCGAGTGAATGGGATCCAAGGAATCCTCGTCAGGACGAAGAGCCTTCATGTGAACAAAGAGCCCTTCTCCCTCATTAAAACCGAATCGAGCCAAGGTATGACGCTTCCACTTAGCAAGCGAGTGAACCACTTCATAGGTCGCATCTGGAATCAACTTCACATTAACAGTAACCGCATTCTCCACACCGGATAAATTATCCTGCATACCATCCCCGACACGACTCAAAATCGGTCCTTGCACTTCTACGATTTCTAGCTTGTCTTTCAAATACTGGGTGAATGTATTTTTGACGAAAGAAATCTCCTCTTGCTGATGAATGAAGCTTTTCTTCATACCTTACCTCCTTAAATTTATACACCCTATTATACTCTTTTTTACCTACTTGTAAAGTCTTTTTATTAAATATTCTGATAATTTAATGGAGGTTTTTCACTTCGGATGTCAGTACTTCTATCACACCCTCTGTCAAGCGTCTCGGACCACGCACCGCCCTGACTCCCAAATCCATCATGCGCGCTCTCGGCAAAACATTATCGGAAAACTGAGCGAGCAATTCCACCTGCATCAGTTTCTTTTCTGTAGGAATGTCTGATTCACCCTGATTTTCTAAATTTGCTCCTAAGACACGACAAACATAACGAATAGCCTGTACAGGCGCCGTCACGTAGATGGCTACGATGTCCCCAGCTTGAATGGTTGATTTTTGCGGCCAATAGACTACCTTATTTTCCGCAAACTCGGTATCAATATCATAGACCTTTGGATTGGCTGGAATAACCCAGTAATCAGGCCCTTGATCCGCCTTGTAGGATTTTGGTCCTACTAGATAGCGGCTCTTCTCAAGGAGGGCCAAAACCATCTGGTCCTCCACAGTCTCATCCAGCAAGACTGATACCCAGGCCTTCTTTGACATATGGTAGGCAGGGTAGATGCCCGACTGACTCAGCAGCTCTGCTATTTCCCGACCATCGACCTTTAGATTGACGATTTCCACCTGCTCTTGGTCAGCGCTCCCATCCAGTTGTCCTCGCTTGACCTGAGTCACCAAAGCGTACCACTTATTATTGAAGGGATGGCGAAAAGCACCTGTCTCAGGCGACTTGGTAAAGGGATAATCAGGTAGGTCACCCCACTTCTCCTTGATGAGCTGGGCTATGCGGTTGCTTTGGTATTTGGAAAATGGCAGAGCGACACAACAAGCCTCCTCTACCCGATCCAAAATAGACTGATAAGCCTCACGCACCTGCCCCACAAATGCCCCAGCTGGCGCAGTCACCAGATGGGCGGTATAGACCTCCTCCATCTCACAATCCCAGACAAAGGACGACAGCTGACCAGCCTCGTCAACCTCCACCACCGCCTCAAACTGCCCCTCCATGAACACCTCACGGTAGATGTAACGATTGTTGGAGAGGATAAAACCGAAAGGGATGAGGGAGGGGAGGTGGACCTTTAGTTTGCTATTTATATTTGTCATTTTTTTCCTTTTCTACTAACCCAGCCAATCGCATCTGCTGGTGGATTTTCCGTATCAATCCAGATGAATTCGATACCGATTTCACCATTTTTGAATTTGGTTAATCGAATACCATTTATTTCCAGAGATTCTAATTTTTTCCCTGTCAGTACCTCACGCTCAGCTAGTTGGAAAACACCTCTTAACAACCACTCTCCAAGAATATCTTGTTTGTTAACCGACTGAATAGCCTTACCTGATTCTTGGTTGATATAGGCTTGGATGGCATCGCCTGAAGATAGAAAGCGGAGTGCAAGACAATAGACTCGCTCATTTCCATAAAACCAAAGCACCCTCAGTCAGGCCGTTCACTATTCCGTATCAGGAAGCTTTACAACATCTTCTAATTGATAAAGAAATTTACCAAGATAACTATTATAGGAGGAATTAAAGTACAAATGGTTTGAAAGTAATTCACCACTCTGCTTTTATAGGAAGCTTGATATTTCCGCTCTAAACCAGCTAGCCTATAAACAAAAATACTTAACGAGAAGAAAATACTCAAAATAACAATAATATAAATTATAATTGCTATAGCAATGTTCAATTTATCTAGTACATTATTGTTCAAAAATGCTAAAGCAAAAATATAGGAAATAATATTTATAAAAAAGCCAATAATAGATGATTTTTTATATTTTTGAATGATATACTTGGAAAATATTAAAATTGAATATGAGCAAAGCATAGCAAAAGAATTATTAATAGTTTTATTTAAAGCCATCATCAAAACATTTGCTAATAAACTGAATTCCCGATTTCTTAAACTTTCAAACAGAGAAGGAATTGTTGCATTATTTGTTTCTAGAACCATATAAGTATTGAATCCAAACAATATTAATATAAAGATAATTGACAAATTATATAATATTTTGGCTAAAAATTTCAAATTCTCAAGTCTTTCCTCATTAAATTTATCAATTTCTTTCTTTTGTACTGTATTTATATTTTGAGAATTATTTATTACGATATTCCCATTTTGCACATTTACATCTTTTAAATCAATTTGAGAATTATTGGTATTACGGTAGTTATTTACAATATTCTCCACTGCTTTTTTGTCCGCCAAGTCTTTACAAATCTGATAAACAAAAGACAGCACTGGTATACCATATGTGATAAATACAATTAAGATGTTCATAATATTTTTCATTTGTCTCCTAACATTCTTTTTATCTCATAAAAACTATATAAAATTATATTCTGTAACTTACCCCACCAACTTCTTCATCTCTTCAATCCGTCCTACTGTCGCATCATACTTAGCTTGGTAGTCGGCTTGTTTTTCTTTTTCTTTTTCAACGACTTCTGGTTTGGCGTTGGCGACGAAGCGTTCGTTGCTGAGTTTTTTTCCGACCATATCTAGTTCTTTTTGCCACTTGGCAAGTTCTTTGTCTAGACGAGCTAACTCTTCTTCTACATTGAGAAGGTCGGCGAGTGGCAAGAAGATTTCAGCACCGGTGATAACAGCTGACATAGCTAATTCTGGTGCAGCAATGCTTGAGCTGATTTCCAGATGTTCTGGATTTGTAAAGCGTCGGATATAGTTTTCATTTGACTTGAAAAAGGTTTCAAGCTCGCTATCTGCCGTCTTAATCAAAATGGTAATCGGCTTAGAAGGAGCGACATTGACTTCTGCTCTGCTATTTCGCACCGAACGAATCAGATCCTTAAGGCTTTCCACACCCTTATGGGCTTCCGCATTATCAAATGCTGGGTTGGCCACAGGGTAGGCCGCCACTACGATAGATCCCTCTGCGTACTGAGCGAAGATCTCTTCCGTCACAAACGGCATGATCGGGTGGAGAAGGCGAAGAATTTGGTCCAGCGTGTAGAGAAGGACAGAGCGGGTCATGACTTTCTCAGCCTCGTTGTCGCTGTAAAGCACTTCCTTGGTCAACTCGACATACCAGTTGGCGAACTCTTCCCAGATGAAGTTGTAGAGGATGTGACCAGCCACACCAAACTCGAACTTGTCGAAGTTTTCAGTGACCTTAGCAATGGTTTCGTTGAGGTTGTGGAGAATCCAGCGGTCCGTCACGTTACCAGCCTCACCAGTTGCGACTTTGGCAACATTCTCACGCGCTGCATCCAAGGTCAAGCCTTCATTATTCATGAGGATATAGCGGGAAATGTTCCAAATCTTGTTAATGAAGTTCCAAGACGCGTCCATCTTCTCGTAAGAGAAACGAACATCTTGACCAGGGGCAGAGCCGTTTGACAGGAACCAACGCAAAGCGTCCGCACCGTATTTCTCAATGACATCCATTGGGTCAATCCCGTTGCCGAGCGACTTGGACATCTTACGACCTTCTTCGTCGCGGATCAAACCGTGGATCAGCACGTTCTTGAATGGCTGACGGCCTGTGAACTCAAGCGATTGGAAAATCATCCGCGACACCCAGAAGAAGATGATGTCGTAGCCCGTTACCAAGGTTGAAGTTGGGAAGTAACGCTGGAAGTCCGCCGCATTTTCGTCAGGCCAGCCCATGGTTGAGAATGGCCAAAGGGCAGAGCTGAACCAGGTGTCTAGGACATCCTCATCCTGTACCCAACCGTCACCTGCTGGAGCCTCTTCTCCGACGTACATTTCGCCAGATTCGTTATACCATGCTGGAATCTGATGACCCCACCAAAGCTGACGAGAGATAACCCAGTCATGTACATTTTCCATCCATTGTAGGAAGGTATCGTTGAAGCGTGGTGGGTAAAATTCTACCTTGTCAGCTGTGTCTTGGTTGGCAATGGCATTCTTCGCCAGTTGGTCCATTTTGACAAACCACTGGGTTGACAAGCGTGGCTCGACTACCACACCTGTACGCTCAGAGTGTCCAACAGAATGCACACGGTTTTCGATTTCAACAAGGGCACCCAGTTCTTGTAACTTAGCAACCGTTGCCTTACGAGCTTCAAAACGGTCCATGCCAGCAAATTCGCCTGCCAACTCGTTCATAGTACCGTCGTCGTTCATAACGTTGACTTGTGGCAGATTGTGGCGTTGACCTACGAGGAAGTCATTTGGATCGTGGGCAGGAGTGATTTTCACAACCCCCGTACCGAATTCTGGGTCTGCGTGTTCATCCGCAACGATTGGGATTGGCTTGTTAACGATTGGCAGGATAACGTTTTTGCCAATCAAGTCCTTGTAACGTGGGTCTTCCGGGTTAACCGCCACCGCAACGTCACCGAACATGGTTTCAGGACGGGTTGTAGCAACTTGAAGGGCACGAGAGCCGTCTTCCAACATGTAATTCATGTGGTAGAAGGCACCTTCTACGTCCTTGTGAATAACTTCAATATCTGAAAGAGCTGTGCGAGCCGCTGGGTCCCAGTTGATGATAAATTCGCCACGGTAGATCCAGCCTTTTTTGTAGAGTTCTACAAAGACCTTGCGAACGGCTTTCGACAAGCCTTCGTCCAGCGTGAAGCGGTCACGTTGGTAGTCCAAAGACAGACCCAACTTGCCCCATTGCTCACGAATGGTCGCTGCATATTCATCCTTCCATTCCCAGACTTTATCGAGGAATTTTTCACGACCCAAGTCATAACGGGTCACGCCTTGCTCCCGCAAGCGCTCCTCAACCTTAGCCTGAGTGGCAATCCCCGCGTGGTCCATACCTGGAAGCCAGAGGGTATCAAAGCCCTGCATCCGCTTCTGGCGGATAATGATATCTTGAAGGGTGGTATCCCAAGCGTGTCCCAAGTGCAACTTACCTGTTACGTTTGGCGGCGGAATGACGATCGAATAAGGCTTAGCCTCCGCATCGCCTGACGGCTTAAACACATCTTGGTCCAACCAAGTTTGGTAACGACCAGCCTCAACCTCGGCTGGATTGTATTTTGATGATAATTCTTTTGACATTATTTTTTCTCCTTTAGTATTCTTTAAGAAAATTGGTTTATACTATCTTCAAGCTAGAAATAGCAAAACTTTTCTTTTTCATATAATCTCCTAGAAATAGTCAGTCCTTTGGGCTGGCTATTTCGTTTTTTCTTGCTCAAGCTCTTCCATTTTTTGGATAATCAGTTGAGCTACGTCATTGGCAGAAAGATGGGTATTATTAATTTTATGATAATGGTCAAGTTGCTTCGGCGCAAATTCTGGATTAAAGTTTGCAAACTTCATTGTATCTAAAATATCTTTTTCAGACCACTCAATATTTCTTTTCCAAGGTTTATGTTGCAAACGATTTTCGGTCACATTTCTTCTTAAACGTTCTTGCAGCTCTGTTTCCAATTCAATAAATAGAACAGCTTGATTCCTACTGTGATAAATCTCTTGAATATTCTCTAAAAAAGAAATATCTGCTGGATCATTAAAGTCAATAACAACTGTAAAAATCAAACCCAAATCAGTTTTCGCAGAGGTTTCAAAAAACTTCATACGAATATCATTAATAAGTTCTCTCGCTTCGTCAGACATTGGAAAAAATTTTGTTACGAAATCGATTGATTCATGATTATGAAACAAAACCAAATCAGTTAATTTCTCAACTTCCTGCCCAACGGTCATCTTGCCAGAAGCTTGTGCTCCAATAATAACTAAATTCATGTTACTTCCCCCACCAACTCTATCTTAATCCCATCTGGGTCTTCCAAATAAAGGGCATAGTGTTCTGATCCTCCTGCATGTGGATAGCGGTCGTCGTAGAGCAGTTTGACTCGTCTAGTCAAAAATTCCTGCCGCCACTGGTCAATCTCATCAGGTGTGCCCACATGAAAAGCTAGATGATTGAGACCTGTACGGCACCGGTGATAACCTGCCTCTAGGAATTCCTGTGGTGTTTGGACAAAGACCAGGTATTGCTCTGCTTTTTTATAAGATAGCCCTTCCTCCCACTCCTGATAGAGCGAGTAGCCCAGCTTAGTCAGGAGAAAGTCGTAAAATGCACGCGAAGTTTCCAAGTCAGAAACGTAAATTTCAACATGATGTAGCATATTTCTCCTTTCCAAATAAAAATCCTGCCTAGACTTGCTAGACAGGGACGAAGTTATTCCGCGGTACCACCCTTGTTCAGATAATTTATCTGCACTTTGCTTATTCGATTCACATCATCAGCAACCAGTTTTGACATTTGTGCGGATTTCTCAGTACCACCGCTTCCTGTGACAAATGGGGCTCAAAACACCTCTGAATGGCTTTATTGTAACAAATTGCACCTTGAAAAGCAAGGGATTTAAGCTTTCAACTCAATCCCTTTTTCTTTCAACTGCTTGATGGTTGCAGGACCGATGCCTTTAAGAGCCAAGAGCTCTTTTTCTGTATGGTTTGCAAAATCAGCCACAGATTGAATACCTGCTTCGTAGAAGGTTTCCAAACGTGCTGCCGCAATGCCTTCCAACTCAGGAAGTGCCAAAAAATCTTCCAATGAAGTCGCTGAAGAAGTCACCTCTGCTACAACTTCTTTCACTTGTTCCACAGCATGCTCTACTACAGCCTCAGCCTTTTGAGCAACTGTCTCTACTACCTCTGCTGCTCTTTCAAGACCTACACGACCTGCACGTTTCAAGTCTGCTAATTGTTTTTTCAATTGTTTTTTTCGATTTACTTTTTTCTTTGCCATGTTAACCCCTTTCTCCTTAGAACCTGTACTCACAAGTAAAGTACCTATATATAAGAAATAGTTTTTCGCTAATCAAGGCCGTTTTTTGAGGAAATACTGACTGTATTTTGAAAAAAACAACGATGAATAGCTGAAGAACTAGCCTTAGATAGAAATGCTGAACTGTGAATATAGTTTCTTAATAATGCCTTTGACCAAACAACTCATCTGGTAAATCATGAAAACCTTTGCCAGCGTGGTAGTTGGCAAATTTCCCTTGAATGAATCGATAGGCATCCAACTTGCTCTCATAACGAATATAAGCATCCGCTGCACGCTCATCTTTATCTTCTTCCAAGACACGACGACTTTCTTCAACCGCCATTTCATTTACCATGACCTGAGTGTTGACCCAAGCTTCAAATTCTTTTAAAAATTCTTGTTCTTTTGTCATTATTTTCCTCTTTCGCCTGCTTCGATTGAAACACACCGGTTTATTATACCATATTTTCTAGAAAACACAAGAAAACCCTAACTGTAACACAGTTAGAGTCCCCATTAGTAAATTCCCAAAGTAAGTTCTAGTCTGTCTTAAAAACTGGAAACTAGAATGAGACAAAGAAATAAGGTAGAACTTACTATGGGACAAGTTGGTAATCGACAATGAAAAACAAACACTTAACTCTCTCTGATCGCAACGATATTCAAATAGGAATTGAACAACTTAAGCCCTTCTCGGCTATCGCTACTAAGCTAGGAAAAGACCCGTCCACAATCTCAAAAGAAGTTCGGAGAAATAGGCTGATAAAAGAGAACTCTAGTACCTCCAATTGTGAGACCTGCCCTCTACTCAAAAAGGCTCCCTACGTTTGTAATGCCTGTCCGAAAAAGAGAAGCAACTGCGGATACCAGAAACAGTTCTACTACGCAAAAAGAGCTCAGCTTGATTATGAAGCTAAGCTCTCAGAGTCGAGAACAGGTGTTGCCCTAAACAAGGAAGAATTCTATCGCATGGACGAAATTGTCTCTTCTGCCATCAAAAAAGGACAACACCTCAACCACATCATCGCCTCAAATGAACTTTCGGCATCCAGAGCTTCTATCTACCGATACCTTGAAAAAGGCTATCTTTCCACAAAACCCATTGATTTCCCATGTGTCGTGAAATTTAGAAAACGGAGAACCAGAAACCTCCAACCCATTCCTAAATCTGCCAGAGAAGGACGATCCTACGAGGACTTCCAACGCTTTCTCACAAAAGAAGGCATCAGCTATTGGCTGGA
>NZ_JAIJZQ010000020.1:0-35886 GCF_019754195.1 Streptococcus sp. 2018037 | reverse complement strand
AATCTTTTTCAGGATGAAGCACAAACTGGTTTGCGGTGGAAACGATGTCGTTAATACTATCAAGTAAATGAGCTTTAATCTGATCTAGCATGACTTTTCCCCTTTTATTTTTAGTGTAACATAAAAACTAACCCACCACAAAATGTGATAGGTTAGTTAACTTAATGACATTGGGCAAAAAGACCAGCCTCGCTTCTCAAAGTTCGTGTCAATATCTCAGCGCAGTAGATGATTGGGTTTAACAGTCCAGTGGACTGTTAAAGGTTGGAGATAAGATTTGCGAAGCAAATCTCAGCAATTCGTTTTTCACACTCCAAATCTGACCATTACGACTGTTGCGAACAAAGTTCGCTTCACCTCCAACCTCAAACTGTCTCCCAGACAGTTTGAGCTGTGCGGGGGTGGGAGTGAAACAATATGGGAATAGACTGTTTCAGCTCAACAACTAGAAATAAAGACTTGTTGACGAACTCTTCTATGAATGGTCGAGTTCTGTCCCACTCCCTTTTTAATAATATTATTCTTCAACCCATGTTCCCCAGTTACCGCCAAGACGACCAAAAAATTTCAAACAGTTAAACATGTTACTAATCTCCTTTAATCTTTATGAGTTTAGTATAATGCTTTTCACAATTCTTCAACAGGACAAAAATGTCACTTTATTGATTGTCAACTCTCCAATCTTCTTCTATCTTTTGTTCTAACTCTCTATTTTCTATCAATTTTGCAAATAGCACCGCATCTAGATAATGCTTTTCAGCCTCATCCCGATCCTTATCCACAAAAAGTGCATATTTCCATTTTAATACACTAACAATGGGCTTTTTCTGAAAATCTTGTGTCGACTGTATAATCTTATCTACACTGTCAAATATCTTTGGTATTGGTTCGTAATATTTTTTACTTCCCAAAATGTTTACACAAGATAACAATGTATCCCTTAGAACAAATAAATCATTTGAATTGATGATATTGATTTGCTCATGTAAATGCTCTATAATTTTCAAAAACTGTCTAAATATTTCTGAATCACAGCTAGATAACCTAACATATTCAAGATGGAGCCTAACAATCAACAAATCATTCAATTCATACTTTCGTTTGCGAAAAATTTGTTCAAAGTAGTCTTCCAGTATCTCTTTTCCAAAGCCTGCTGTACCTGACTCTAAAGTATCAATTCGTGATTGAATCGCATCTATTGCTATCTTCTCCTCCTCAGGCAATTCATCATAATAATCGTCATAGATTTCTGTCATCATGGCATCTCGCTTTTCCGCCAAATCTTCATTACCATAAGTTGGGGTGCGAAGCACATCAAACTTCAGCTTGGAATATCTTTCGGGTAAGGATACGTAATCTGGCATAAGCTCGTAAAGTCCCATACCTAAACGAGTTGCAATATACTGAATCTTTGAAAAAGTCGGCTTGGAAGTACCTGCTTCAATACGAGTTAATTGGCGCACAGAGAGTTCCAGTTCATCGTCACAAAACTGTTCACGTGTCATGCTAACAGATTCTCGTAATTGACGTACACGCTGTCCAAATTCCTTATCGTTCATAAACCACACCTCCAAATATACTTTTTAAATTATATCAAATATATTACACAAATTCCATATCATGCTCTTCTTAAAACAGACGGCTGGATTCATTTTTTATTATAGCTTGAAGCCATAACAAGATAAAAGAGACTGGGCAAAAAGCCCAGTACCGCTTCTCAAAGTTAGTGTCAACATCTCAGCGCAGTGGTTGATTGGCAGATTTGTTCGTGTTTTACACTCCAAATCTGACCATTACGACTGTTGCGAACAGAGTTCGCTTTATCTCCAACCTCAAACTGTCTCCCAGACAGTTTGAGCTGTGCGGGGGTGGGAGTGAAACAGTCTGGGGATAGACTGTTTCAGCTCAACAACTAGAAATAAAGACTTGTTGACGAACTCTTCTATGAATGGTTGAGTTCTTTCCCGCTCCCATTAATCAAGTAGTCATAGCACTAACCTAAACGAAGTTCAGCGGACGTCTTTAGATGTTGCTGGAGAGAAACAGCTTATAGCTGGTGTACAAGCCACCCGTTTTCACAGGTTGTTATGACTTGATTTATCTGTTAATATTTGTTTTATGTCCAATAAAGAAACAATCTTCCAATTCTGCTCCACGCCATCAATTTGCAGATTGATACTATGAATACCCGCATTAATAGCCGTTTCCACATCAAGCCGACGGTCACCAATATAGTAAGTACGTTCCTTTTCCAGGTCGTATTTTTCGATGAGAAATAGCAGAGCTTCTGGACTTGGTTTGCGGGAAAAACCAGAATCGCTGGTCAAGATTTCTGTGAAATGGTGAGCAATGCCCAACTCCTCCAAAACCTGAAAAGCATTGTCACTCTTGTGGGTATAAACGAAATTTTGAATTTCTTTCTCTGCTGTCCAGCCCAGAATTTCACGCGCACCAGCCATCAAGGGAATCTGCGTATTTTTCTCCTTCAAGGAAGTCGCACGCACACGATTAAGTTCATCGCTATCCAGACCGTACTTGGCCGCATCACGCACCAGCAAATCCTTGACAGAATAGCGAAGAATGAAATTTCTTACTTCTTCGCGGTCAAAAGGAAGATCATAGTGTTCATAGGTTTCCTGAATTCCAGCCAAAATCGCTTCATAGGAATCCAAAAGGGTTCCATCCAAATCCCAAATAAATGTCGGTGTCATCTTATCTCCATTCATATGCTTGATAGGGCTTGTCCAATTGGTAACCCAATTTTTCAGCCAGTTTCAAGGAAGTCAGAGTATGGGCATCCCAGCTAGGATAGAGATTACGGTCTAAACAAGCTAAGATTAACTGAGCAGCACAAGCTCTAGCTAAACCCAAACCTCGATAGTCTTCCCTAGTATCCACTTCTATCTCAATCCCACCTAAATAACTGGCATAGGATGAGGCACCTGACACCACCTGTTCCTTATGTAAGATGACATAGCCTAGACCCAAGTCTAAAAACTGCTCCACATCAGCATAATTACCCACCAAATCGCGTGACCAGTCTTCCACCAGACAGGCATCATACAGATTACGGTCAATCACTTTCAGGTCAAACTCTTCAGGTAGGGCATCAATCAGTTTCTGCAAATGCCCAAGGTCAAAACTAGTATCTTTTTTCGTAGCATAACGGGTAAAGGACCGGATCCTGTCTCCGTAAGTCCCTTCTATCAAGTCTGACCAGGCTTGGTTTTGGGGTACTAAAATAATATCCTTTCCCTCACACATTTTTAGCAAGTCCACATTTGGTTTTCCGGCCAAAAAACCAAAGAAGCTCTGCCGTCCATAGAGAGCTAGGGCTGACTGGGGAGACTGGGTATTATCTACATGAATCTGTCCCATTCTGCCCTCTAAACAGGTCCAAATAATTGCCTCAGGCCAATCTCCAAATAAACTGGCTACTCGTCTCATCTGCTCTGCCATTATTTTTCCGTATAGGGATAACCCAAGTGCTCGTAGGCCTTGGCTGTCGCAACCCGCCCCGTCCGTGTCCGCATGAGAAAGCCCTGCTGAATCAGGTAAGGCTCATACATGTCCTCCACCGTCTCACGCTCCTCGGCGATATTGACCGACAGGGTGTTGAGGCCGACAGGACCGCCGCCGTACATCTCAATCATGGTCCGAAGAATCTTCTGGTCCACATAGTCCAGCCCCTCTCGGTCCACGTCCAGCATGGTCAGAGCCTTGTCCGTAATGCTATCGTCAATCAGGCCGTCGCCCATAATCTGTGCAAAATCCCGCACCCGCTTGAGCAGGCGGTTGGCGATACGAGGGGTCCCCCGCGAACGACGAGCCAGCTCGATCGCTGCTTCATGGGTAATCTCCATCTCAAAGATATCCGCTGTCCGCTCGACAATCTCGGTCAAATCAGCCAGTTCGTAATACTCCATGTGACCAGTGATACCAAAACGAGCCCGCAGGGGATTGGACAGCATCCCCGCACGAGTGGTCGCTCCAATCAGGGTAAACGGTGGTAACTCCAGATGCACAGAGCGGCTGGATTCCCCTGCTCCAATCATGATGTCAATGTAGAAATCCTCCATAGCAGAGTAGAGAATCTCCTCAACCGCCATGGGCATACGGTGGATTTCATCGATAAAGAGGACATCGCCTGGCTCCAAATCGTTGAGAAGGGCCACCAAATCGCCTGCCTTTTCAATGACGGGACCACTGGTCTGCTTGATATTGACGCCTAGTTCATTGGCAATGACAAAGGCCATGGTGGTCTTACCCAGACCTGGAGGACCAAAAAGAAGCGTATGGTCCAAGGCTTCATCACGGAGCTTGGCTGCCTCGATAAAGATTTTCAGCTGGTCCTTGACCTTGTCCTGACCGATGTATTCATTTAATTTCTGCGGACGTAGGGTACGCTCAACGTATTCCTCGTCCTGCATTTGTTCCATGTCTAAAATTCGATTTGTCATGAAACCATTATAGCATAAAATGAAAATACCAGACTCAGTGAATCCAGTATTTCCAGGAGATTATATAATCCCTAGCTCTTGTCGCTTGCGGCTTAGAGCTAGGGACACCTTTAGGTGAAAAGTATTTCTGCTATTTCTAGCTTGGATATAGTATAACTCGCCAAGCTTAAGGGAAACTAAAACAGAATTCATTTTATGTGTTTTTCATTATTTATAAAAACATCTGTGAATTTTTGTCACAGTTACTTTACTCCTCAATTCGCACATGAACAAACCATTTGTCAATACTCCTCTTCCCAGAACGCCGTAACCGCTCTGCGATTCCCTCCATATATTTTTCAAACCTTTCTTCCATTTTTAAGACTCTAGAGCTCCCTCTGTCACTTCCTCCCAAAGATAATGTATATGTTGTTTGTTTCATTCTCTTCTCCTATCTATTTATTATACAAGTAATCATTAGTGTTCCATTTTATTATTAGGTAACCCTAGACTTAGACTGGTCGGTCCATCGACTCCCATTCACTAACTGGCTTGCGGTAATCCTCTTAAGAAATCTTGATAGAGATGATTTCTCTCCACTAACTGCTGGTGAGGACCATAATCGGCTACTTGCCCATTTTTATCTAAGACCAGAATCGCATCCGCCTCACGCACTTTGTGCAAACGGTGAGCAATGGTTAGCCTTGTTTTCCCAGCTGTTAAACGGTCAATCGCTTTGCTAATGACACGTTCTGTGACAGTATCTAAACTCGCTGTCGCCTCATCCAACAAATAGATAGGATGCTCTAACAACAAGGCTCTCGCAATGCTAAACCGTTGTTTTTGGCCTTCCGACAAACCTGTCCCATTTTCTGAAATCCGAGTATCTAAACCATCTTCCAACTCAGCTACTAAATGAGACAATCCCAACTCCTTGAGAATATGAGCAATACGCTCTTCAGACACAGACTCGTTCTTTCCATACAATAGATTTTCTCTAATCGTTCCATGGAAGAGAGTATTGTCTTGAGGTATGAAGGAAATCAATCTTCTCATCTCCTTGGTTGAAATATCACTTAAGCATTGTTGACCAATCCGAATCTCTCCTTGGTAGTCTTGATAGTATTTCATCAGCAAGGCAAAAATAGTTGACTTTCCTGCCCCACTTGGACCAACAATCGCCACATGAGAACCCGCAGGAATGTCAACAGATAAACCGTTCAACACTGGTTCTTCACGGTAAGAAAAATGAAGATTCTTTAATTGAATACCCGTATTCTCAATAACCTTCTCTGTATCTACTTGTTCTTCCTTGTACAATTCCAATAATTCTACCAAGCGTTTAGAAACCGCACGAAACTCTGTCAACTCGTTTAAGGAAGAAGCAATATCTGTCACAGGCTCAATCAATTGCATCATATATAAGACAAATGTTGTCAGTGTTGCCATGGTCATCACACCCTTGGTCACTTCTATACCTGCTACAAGTAACACCAGGATGATAAAACCCGTCATCAAGCTACTAACTAAAGTATGTTGCACCGCTGATAGTCTAATCATTCTCTCAAAGGTTTGTGACAGTTTCTGAAAAGACTTGCCCATCTCTCGTTGTTCATGCTTTTCTCCCTGAAAGGCCTTCATCAAACGAATTGTTGTAAATTTATGACTAATTCTACTAGAAACCTGCCCTAATCCTTCTTGGTAAGCAGAGTAGTAACCTTCCAACCGCTGGTTCATTGGAATCATAACCATTGACAACAAAGGAAGCAACAAGAGACTAAGACCCGTGAGCCACGGACTGATGGTCCACAGAAAATAAATTGACCCGATAACCATCAAACCATTCATCAAGAAATTTGGAAGAATAACGGTGATGAAGTTCAGAACAACCGACATATCATTGGTCAAACGACTGGCAAGATCGCCTGATTGGTACTGATCCAAGTCCCTTACAGATGTAGTCAACAATGATTCATAAATAAATTGTTGCAACTGTTTGAGTGCCTTACTACCACTACGCCCGATGAAATAATTGGATAGGGCTTGTACCGTATAGACCGAGACAAAGAAAAGGATGAAGCCAGCCAGCAATGCTGGTCGTGTTAATAGATTGCTTAAATAGGTTTGATCTAGCAACTGACCAATAAACTGGGGGAGAAATAAGCCCATTCCAACCCCAAGAGCACTCAGCACTATTCCAAACGAGAACATCGTTTTATTGAGCGATTTCAACAACACTCCTACGAGTCTTCTATTCATACCTAGAACTCCAAATTCTTGAATTTTTTCACAGCAATTTTAGTAAATACGAGTACGTAAACAATTGTAACACCGATAGCTCCTAAGTAAGCAAGTCCCGCTCCTGTAAGCCCTTCGCTCGCCAAAGGCATATAAGTAGTTGGAAAAATCATCGCAACTGGACCGCCAACAACTGCTAAAATCATCATCGTAATCGTCACCAAAAATCCTGTGACCATTGTGGTAATATTTTTCAGATACAAGCAAAGAGCCGTTGCCAAACTAACCGATAAAATATCTTTTAGCAAATAAGCGACAATACAGAACACATTACTCAAGCTCTCTGCCAAACTAGTATCAAAAACGGACGGACTGCCAAAAGGCAGATGGATTACCCTGACATAATGTACAAATGCAGATGTCGCAAAGAAGAGACCATAGAAAATAACAATTGTTGCTAAGAGACCCAAATATTTAGACCAGAAAATCTGTTTCCGCCCAAGATCTCTGTATAAAAACATGGTATGTTCATCTACTTCTTTCCTAAAGACAGAGATAGCCAAGAAATACAGGGTCAAACTAGGAAGAATAAAACTATCCACAGAGCTCATCATCATATTCGTAAAGGCAACGAGACTAACCGACCCCTCACTAGCATGAATTTGCATAAAATTCGACCCTTCAATAAATGAAGTGACCAGATAAATAAAAGGAAACAAAGTGAACAGGAGATAAATCTGCGTCTCCTTTCGCTTCCAAATCGTTTTAAAGATAGCTGGAAAAATTTGCTTCATACTCACTACCCTTTCGTAAAGATTTCTTTCAAGTGATTCTCTTTCACTTCTAGTTTCACAATCAATTCTTGACGAGCCAGCACACCAAAAATCTGATTTAGCTCACTTGTAGGTGTAGCAGTGGAAATCTCTAACACTTCCCCCTCTAGCACCACATGGTCATTGAGCAAAGCCTCTACAGAATCTAGGTTTTTAGTCGTATCCAACTGCACGAGTACACTTGGATGAGATTTGCCTTCAAAAGCCTCTGCCAATTCTCCCGATTCGATATAGACATAGCGGCTACACAAGGCCTCCAGCTCACCCAGTTGGTGACTCGAAATCAACATGGAAATTTGTCGCTCACTCGACCACTGCTTCAAAATATCAATCAATTTCTGAACACCAATCGGGTCCAAGCCCACAAAAGGCTCATCTAAGATAAGGAAATCTGGCTCCGCAACCAAGGCAATCGCTAAAGCAGTCCGTTGTTTCATACCAAACGAGAATCCCTTGGGTTTCCGATTACGAGCATCCCATAACTCTACCAATTTCAAAGTCTTCTCAATATTTGGATAGAGCTCTTTTTTCCCATGCAGGTCCAAATAAAACTTGAGATTGTCCATAACGGTCATTTCTGGATAGAAGACGGGATCAATCATAATTCCAAAGTCTGCCAACAAATTATCCTGGCTAAAAATATCCGTACCCTTATAAGTAATGGTTCCTGAACTTGGTTTTAGGGACTTGGCCATTAATTTCATGAGCGTGGATTTTCCAGCTCCGTTTTTCCCAATCAGACCAACAATCTCGCCCTTATTGATCTCTAAACTCACATCTTTTAGTGAGTAAAATTCGTTTCCTGCAAACTGTTTTGATAAATGATTGATTTTAAGCATAAGTAACTCCTTTTTCTAACTATTTCTAAAACTCCAGCTTTTCAAAGTTCGAACGGCCTTTGAGATAGATAGCAACAATATAAAATGTCGTTATAGCTGCTACCAAGGACCATGCAAGCAGTGGCTGATTAAGGTTCATCTGAGCATAGCCATTCGGTACGACATAACGAACTCCAATGAGAAATGGTGCAGTTGTTGTAAATAACGACCAAAAAACTCCTGCTAAAACTGCCTGTAAGGATTTGGCTTTGATAGAAACCATGGCAACCAATAGAATACCGATAACATTGATTGAAATTGTTGCAAAAATAGATAGCAAAGTAGACTGTACATTACCCCAATCATCTGATACTACTTTTCCAGAAGCATTCAAGAAACCAAAATAAGCAATCGCACTTGTCAGCATTGTTAGAAGGACATAAGAGGCGTACATCGTCACTAAACTAATGATTTTTGCATTAAAAAGTCGAGTTCTATTCAGATCTTTATATAAAAATAGAATACCGCTATCAATCTCATCCCTAAAAACTGCGGAAATTATCAAGGATAACAGCAATGTTGGTAACACAATCCCATCCTGTGTTGCCAATGCTGCTCCTAGAAAATCTAAAAAATTGTCTGTATATTCAGCCTTTACGCCTACTAAAAATTTAGACAATATCGGAACTAAGATTGGTAAACCAGCAAAGGCATAAAACAAAGCAACATCTCTTCTATAGATAATCGATTTAAAAATAGACCTAAATATATTCATATTGTTTCCCCTTTTTATCAATAAGATAGATGAGCAAAAACTCCCTCACTTATTTATTCGTAAACAAAAAGAAAAATTCTCTGGAAAAACCAAAGAATTTTAATACTCATATTTCACCATCAATTATGGTCTCAAATAATGTGCCGCCACATAACCAACAACGAAACCTGTAACTGCAGCTACTAGCATGTATTTCTCCTCCTTCATAATATAATACTCTTTCTTCAATTTCCTATTAGTTTTGAATACAATAAACAATAATTCCTACACCGACACCGATAATGAATGCTGATACCATAAATTTCTCCTTTCTAATTTACTCATATTATAAAGAATATTGAATTTTTTCTTTTATTCCTGATAGGGAGTTCCTAAAATATTTCCGCCAATTTCCCAAATATAGAATCAAGGCCAAACTAATCAGGGCAATCCACCCCAATAGGTAATAGAATTCTTGATTCAAAAGTTCAAAATGGGGATTTTTGAAAAATTCAATATAAGCTCCTAGAAAACTATATTTCAAAATCTGCCCCACTGTCTCATTCATCAAAGACAGGCTAGGTCCCATAGATACTGCCATTGTGATAAGCATCGAGGTAACCTGTGACTTGGATTGAGATTGGGAAGTTGCCCCGATTAAAAGATTGATTAGAATAGAAGCTAGTGATGTCAAAAGCATGATAACCGAATAGCTAAGAATATATCCTGATACATCAGCCTGTGTGATAGCTGGAAATAGAATGAGGTTGACAAAGCTAATGACAACAGGATAACACAAAATAGACAGCACATATTCACTTGGGCGAACACCTGTCAGTAACAAGGTAGACAGATTATTCTTTTCCTTTTCTTCAGAAATCATTGCTGATATAGGACTTCCTACTGACATACCAATAGCCATTGAAAAACAAATTCCCATTAAATCCATTGCCTTAGTATCATCTGTTTTCATCACAAACTTAAACAGTAGTAACATGAAATAGGGCATCAATACTGGCAATAGAATGTTCTTATTGGTCACCAAGACTTGTGTTCGAAGCCAAAGTAAGGCTAAAAATCGTTTATACATTTAAGACTGCTCCTGTCTGTTGAATAAAAATATCTTCCAAAGTCGGCTCACAAGAGTGAATAGTTGTCGCCTGAGCTAACTTTTCAGGTGTCAATTCACTAAACAATAGCTCATGATCACTACCGTCCTCAAAAGTAACCCTCACTTTTTTAGTGACATTGTACTTATGAATCAAATCCTGCGGACTTCCCTTTTCAACCAAATTTCCTTGATTCAATAGAACCAATTGATCACATAAGAATGTCGCTTCTGACATATCATGCGTGGTCAAGAAGATCGTCGTCCCCTTACCCTTTAGCTCCAATAAGAGTTCATGAATCCGCTTTGAAGTTGTAGGATCTAGACCGCTTGTCGGCTCATCAAGAAACAATACTTTTGGTGAATTGATTAAGGCTCTTGCAAGCAACATTCGTTGCTTCATGCCTGTAGATAGTTTTTCTGCAATTGTCTTTTTACTATCCAGCAACCCTACTTTTTGTAGAATAACCTCTACTTCTTTCGGACTGACACCAAAGAATTTTGCATAGAACAACAAATTATTTTCTAAGGTCATCTTCTCGAAGAAACCACTTGCATCACTGACCAAGCCCATTGCTTCAAAGTCCTCTGGTGACAATAGGGTCGATTCTTTACCTAGTAGATAAGATTTTCCGCTATCTGCTGGTAGCTGCCCGGTAATAATCTTAATCATGGTTGTCTTTCCCGAGCCAGAGGGACCCAAGAATCCAAAGATTTGTCCTTCTTGAATGTCAAAGCTAATGTTGTCTAAGGCAACCTTGTCTCCAAACTGTTTATGGATATGTTGAACTGTTATCATCTCTACTCCCCTAAATTAAAACAAACTTATTTTTTCCACCATGATAAAATCCATAAAGCTGGTGCTATAATCATCCTTCTTCTCCTTTCATTTTTCCTACACTTGTTTATTCGTAAATCATTTGGAAAATGATTTATTTTTTCAAGTGTGTATCTCCTTGAGGGGTGTTTTCCCTCTCACTTACTTATTCGCAAAAATTTTCTTTTTTGGAAAAATTTTTTATTTTTTTGAATAAGTTGTGAGCTTGCTTCCCCCACACTTATCTATTCGTAAACTTTTGTAAAAAATAATTTATTTTTACTCACGAATGATTGTCTAGCGGAAGGAGCTTGTTTTCCCCTTCACCTATTTATTCGCAAGTAAACAAAAAAATTCTCTGGAAAATCCAAAGAATTTTAATTTTTTTATAATCCAAGTCGTTCAAAGATGTCATCAACCCGCTTAGCATAGTAGTCTGGGTTGAAGAGTTCATCAATTTCTTCCTGGCTGAGTTTAGCTGTCACGCGCTCATCCGCTTCGAGAAGGGGCTTGAAGTCCACTTGATTGTCCCATGACTGTGCGGTTTTTGGTTGCACCAAGTCATAGGCCTCCTCACGGGTCATGCCTTTCTCAATCAAGCTGAGCATCACACGCTGGCTGTAAATCAAGCCAAAAGTTGACTCCATATTGCGTTTCATATTTTCAGGGAAGACCGTCAAGTTCTTAACGATATTGCCAAAACGATTGAGCATATAGTTGATAAGAATAGTCGTATCCGGCGTGATAATCCGCTCTGCTGACGAGTGAGAAATATCACGTTCGTGCCAGAGAGCCACATTTTCAAAAGCCGTTACCAAGTGACCACGTACCACACGAGCCAGACCGGTCATATTTTCAGAGCCGATAGGGTTGCGTTTATGGGGCATAGCAGAGCTGCCCTTTTGGCCTTTGGCGAAATACTCTTCGACTTCGCGTTGTTCAGATTTTTGTAGCCCACGGATTTCTGTCGCCATACGCTCGATAGACGTTGCAATCAAGGCTAGGGCTGAGAAATATTCTGCGTGGAGGTCACGAGGAAGGACCTGGGTCGAAATTTCTTGCGGACGAATGCCCAATTTGCCACAAACATACTCTTCCACAAATGGAGGAATATTGGCAAAGTTACCAACCGCACCTGAAATTTTACCAGCCTCAACGCCCTTGGCTGCCATATCAAAACGCTCCATATTGCGTTTCATTTCGCTATACCAAGTCGCCAGTTTAAGACCGAAGGTCGTTGGCTCCGCATGGACACCGTGGGTCCGACCCATCATGATGGTGTACTTGTGCTCACGCGCCTTGTTGGCGATGATATTGGTAAAGTTTTCAAGGTCACGACGTATAATGTCGTTGGCTTGCTTGTAGAGATAGCCGTAAGCCGTATCCACCACATCGGTCGATGTCAGACCATAGTGGACCCACTTGCGTTCCTCACCAAGACTTTCCGAAACCGCACGCGTGAAAGCCACCACATCGTGACGGGTTTCCTCTTCAATCTCTAAAATGCGGTCAATGTCAAAAGTCGCCTTCTCACGAATCAAGGCCACATCTTCCTTGGGAATCTCACCCAACTCAGCCCAAGCCTCATCAGCGAGGATCTCCACCTCCAACCAAGCCTTGTACTTGTTCTCTTCACTCCAAATAGCCGCCATCTCAGGGCGGGAATAACGTGATAGCATGTTTTGTTTTCTCCTTACTAAGAATTAAGAAATTATGCAAACTTAGATTTCAAAGTTTGAATTTGAGTTTTTTGAATAGGAAATGGAATAAGAGAATGTTCATGATAAGTCAGTAAACTTCTTATTCTTTCCTTTTGATTCGCTGTGAGAGTTTGTGAAACTGAATTCAATCGAGTAATTAGATTTTCAATTCCTTTTGGAGTTAAATTTTGCAACATTTTTTCACAATCCGCTGCAGCACTCCAGCTAATTCCGTAAGAATTACCAACATAACAATCTAAATTGACCTGTACATACTTCCCAATAATTTGTTCCGGTATCGGATTAATTTGCTCAGATAACTCTTGAAGTCTTTCTGCAAATGGAGGTTCATTATAAAAGTTATTCATCCCACAATGTGCTGTTCGTAAATTATTTATTGCTTTACTAAACGAAGAAATTTTCTCAACCTCTGAAAGACTATTCAATTGACCTATTTCTTCAAAAAACTTTTTGGAATTGGTTCTCTGATCTGGTGTCCCTGATAATAAGTATTGATTATGCTTATCCAATAGCTCTATAATAATATCAGGATTTTCAGATAATAATTCTGATGTTCCTTTTGCAATCGCCAAGGCGTTAGAACGAACCAAGCTAGATTTAGAGGAGTCTATATAATTTGAATAAAGTAATTTATATACCAAAGTCTGCTGTGAACGAAATGTTGACTTCAAGAGACTAACAAAATGACTCAATACCTCTGTATCTTGATCACCTGAAAGCACAGCATTCAAAGACTTTATATCAATTCCTGCACTAATTACCGATTCTGACAAACCGTACTTACAGCAACGACTAATAAAAGTAACAAGTTCTCTATCATCTATATTAATATTTGATGGATGAGCTATAGATGCATTATTTCTAATTTCTCGACACTGTTGTAAATAAAAATGTCCTTGTTCATCAATAATATTTAGCTGATAACACAAATCTAATAAATCTACATCTTGAATTTTGTCTAAAAAATTGTCTGGCTTAGAATTACCTGAAATTTGCGCAATCATCTCCATACCAAATGAACTGACTCGACTACGAAGTTCCGTAATTACACAATTCCATACATATATTATCGCTCCATCAAACAATCCAACCGAAGAAGCAATACAAGCCTTTGCAATAAATTGATTCCGTAATCTAGGAGGAATTAAGTTTAATTCTCTAGGTAATAACATTAAAGCCGTACTTATTTCATCATTTGGTGGCAAAATTTCTCTTGGCATCCCTAATGATTTTACAACTTCATCCACCACTAAATTCCCTTGAGTCGTTAAACTACTTGGATTTAAATTAACATTTTCTTCCGAAACTAAATCATTCATCGGATTTTCCTCCTAAAATTCTACAACCTCATCTGGTACGCCACCCAACACCGTCACGTGTCCCATTTTGCGATTGTGCTTCCCTTCTAGTTTACCATAAAAGTGGGGATGGGCGGTAGGGTTTTCTTGAAGAAATGTTTGGACGGCTTCCATGTCTTGTCCGAGGACGTTGATCATAACGGCTGGAGAGAGCAGGCGAATAGGAGGTAAAGGCTCCCCTAAAACGCCTCGGATATGGGTATCAAACTGTGAAAAATCACAGGCTTCAATGGAATAATGCCCCGAATTATGTGGCCGAGGGGCGATTTCGTTGACCAGAATATCCTGACCTGCTACAAACATTTCAACACAGAGGGTGCCTGCCAAATGGAGCCTGTCTGCGATTTGCAGGGCCATGGTTTTGGCTTTTTCAGCTAGTTCATCTGAAATACGGGCAGGCACAATGGTCTTGTAAAGAATATTATTGCGGTGGATATTTTCCTGCACAGGAAAGACGGTGTAGTCGGAGCCATTGCCAGACACAAGGACTGAGATTTCCAGGTCAAAATTCACAAACTCTTCCAAAACACACTCGGCAGAGTTGGCTAGCTGACTGGCTTCTACCAAGTCCGCCTCTTCTCGAATGACCTTCTGACCATGTCCATCATAGCCCCCAGTGGCTGTTTTTAAGACATAGTTTTTGCTGAGGTCCAGACCTTCTAAATCTAGGCTAGATGTGACGACTTTGTAGGGGGCGACTTGCACGCCAGCTTTTTTTGCCAAAAAATCCTTCTCAAAAATGCGGTTCTGGGAAATGCGGAGGAGATCTGTCCCTTGAGGGAGCTGACCGTCCTTGATGACCGCGTCCAGTCCGTCGGCATCAACATTTTCAAACTCGTAGGTCAGGACATCGCACCGCTCCGACAGCTGTTTGAGAGCCGCTACATCGTGATAGGGAGCGACGATGACCTCGCTGACCTTGGAGGCTGGGCAGTCTGCTGCAGGATCCAGAGTGATCACCTTGTGGCCCATATAAATAGCGGAAATAGCCATCATCTGCCCCAGCTGACCGCCTCCGATAATTCCGATTGTCTTAGATGAGGTCATCTGTCATCGCCTCCGCAATTTTTTCTTGTTCCTTGGCAAAATCTGCCAGCTGAGTTGCAATGGTTTGATCTTCAATGGAGAGAATGCGAAGAGCTGTCAGGGCTGCATTGGTCGCACCTGCTTCGCCAATCGCCATAGTCGCAACAGGCACACCGCCCGGCATCTGCACGATAGAATAGAGGGAATCCACACCGCTAAGGGCACGGGATTGGACAGGGACACCAATGACAGGCAGGGTGGTCTTGGCTGCTACCATACCTGGCAAATGAGCCGCACCGCCCGCTCCTGCGATGATGACCTTAATGCCACGGCCACGAGCTTCTTCAGCATGACGGAACATGAGGTCTGGCGTGCGGTGGGCAGAGACCACTTTCTTTTCATAGGCTACGCCAAATTTGTCCAGCACATCGGCTGCTTTTTTCATGGTTTTCCAGTCAGAACTAGACCCCATGATGATGGAAATTGGAATATTCATGCTTGTCTTTCCTTTTCTTTATCCCTTATTTTACGGCCTTACTTCCGATATCTGTCCGATAAAAGAGGCCTGTCGTATCTTGATTTTTCAGCTCAGCATAAATTTTTGCTTGGGCTTCTTGGACGGTGTCTGCTGTGGTGACCAGCATGTAAACTCGGCCGCCGTTTGACAGCAGTGCTCTGCTATTTTCCGCAAAACGAGCCCCTGCATAGTAGGTCGTGATGTCGCCCTCGGTCTTTGCTGGCAACTCTACGCCTTTTTCGTAGTCCAGAGGATAGCCGTTGGAAGCCACGACTACGCCCAGCGTTACGCCACTATCCAGCCAGGTCAGCTGGGTCGGGCGTTTGTGGAGGATGTCGTCGATGTTCTGAGCAAAGTCAGAGGTCAGGCGAGGCAGGATAATCTGAGTTTCTGGGTCGCCAAAACGGGCGTTAAACTCGATGACCTTGGGACCTTGGTCGGTCAGAATCAAGCCAGCATAGAGCACGCCCAGATAAGACCGCCCTTCCGCAATCATGCCGTCCAGAATGGGCTTGACAATGGTGTCAACCGCTGTGTCCACCACGCTTTGAGGCAGGTGGGGAACAGGAGCGTAAGCCCCCATACCGCCTGTGTTGGGACCCTGGTCGCCGTCAAAGGCACGCTTGTGGTCCTGGGCTGTCGGCAGGATATAGAACTGGTCGCCATTGACCAAGGCAAAGAGGGAAAACTCCTCGCCCGCCAAGAACTCCTCGATGACCACGCGGGCACCCGAGTCGCCAAACTTGTTGTCCAAGAGCATCTCCCGTGCCGCTTCGACCGCCTGCTCGACGGTTTCCGCCACGACCACGCCCTTTCCCAGTGCCAAGCCGTCCGCCTTGATCACGATTGGAGCCCCCTGCTCTTCGATGTAGGCTTTGGCTTCTTCGAAGTTGGAAAATGTGCCAAAGGCTGCTGTTGGAATACCGTATTTGACCATGATTTGTTTGGCAAAGTCTTTTGACCACTCCAGCTCCGCGGCTAGACGACTCGGACCAAAAGCTTTTAGTCCCGACTGTTCAAAATCATCAACGATACCTGCTGCCAGAGCATCGTCTGGACCAACAAAAGTCCAGGCAATGTCATTTTCCTTTGCAAAGTTGATGAGAGCAGAATGTTCGGAAATTCCGATATTAACTAACTCAATACCGTCTAAAGTCATTCCGTCATTTCCAGGAGCGACAAAAACCTGTTCTACCTGCTCAGACTCTAACAATTTCTTTGCGATAGCATGTTCACGACCACCAGACCCAACAACCAAAAGCTTCATGTTTCACACCTCAAAAACGGATTTTCTATAAACAGTATAGCAAAAATAGACGGATTTTAATAGAAAGAACAGAAGAATGTTCGGGAATATCATTTGAATATAAGAAAAAAGCACCTCTAAGGTGCGTGGAATCATTATCCTCTATAAGACACTACTAAGAATATTACAATGCCTACTCCCATAACTAAAATATTGTCTTTTAAATTTATAAGTTGATTATGTCTTTCTGATTTCTTGGACGATTTTACTAAATCAAAATAGCGATTAATCACCACATCTGATACAAATATCATTGCTATTATATAAAACACTGACATAATAAAAACCACAGTTATGGTTGTATTATCAGAGAATAAAGGTCTTAATTTTGATGCATACATTGCTACAGATTCATTAGGGTTTAACTGAGAATCAAAATAATAAAGCGCACTAAGGAATAAATAATAAGCAAACTTCACCACACTTACTTTGTAACCCCTAAATATCCGCATTCCCCATTTTAATGAATTTATAAATAAGAACAATGACATGAAAACTAAAATTTGAGTATATATATTTGGCATCACACTAATTATTGACTGACCTATTACTGCCAATTTTGTTGAGGATGTCCCCGTAAAATCAAGAATTGGCGCAGAAGAAATGTTAATCCAATTCTCGTACAGACCGCTAAAAATATTCAATACGATGATTACAAAAAATACTGTCCCTGATAGTTTAAACAACATAGAAGAATAAAATTTTGTATCTTCTATATTCTTATTATACTCTATTACTTTTTCGTTTAAATTTTTATTTATTGTTTGATGAATTACAATTTGTCCATTATTATCCCCAAAATCAAAATTTATCTCATTTTTATCTAATTCCTGACCAATTTCTGATTTACTTTTATCATTTTTGAATTCTCCATATATTTGAATGATAAATATAATTGTTGGTATAAAATAAACGACAAAATACTCAAATGTTTTTATCAAATCCACCCTAACTCCTCCTTCTCACAAAAGTAAACTATCTTTTGAAGATTTTACCAAAATCCACCCCAACTTCTCCAGTTGGGGTGTTCCTCTTTTTCCAAATTTCTCAATGTCTAAAATGTCTGACTCCTGTAAAGACCATGGTCAATCCGTACTTGTTGGCCATGTCAATGGAGTCTTGGTCACGGACAGAGCCACCTGGTTGGATAATGGCCTTGATGCCTGCGGCAGCGATTTCTTCCACGTTATCAGCAAAAGGGAAGAAGGCATCCGATGCCAAAACGGCTCCCTCCAAACGGTCTTTGGCCTGCTCGATGGCGATACGGACGGACGCCACACGGTTGGTTTGCCCCAGTCCCACGCCCAAGGTCATCTTGTCATTGGTGATGATGATGCCGTTGGACTTGACGTACTTGGAGGACTTCCAAGCGAACTCCATGGCCGCCCACTCCTGCTCGGACGGTTGACGCTCGGTCACCACCTGCCAGTCCGCTGGGCTTTCCACCACCACATCCTGATCCTGCACCAAGAGCCCGCCGACAACGCCTGTGAACTCTTTTTCAACTTCGCTCGCATCCTGTGCATCAAAAGCCAACTCCAAAATCCGAAGATTTTTCTTTTTATTGGTCAAAATAGCTAGCGCTTCTGCCGAATAGCTCGGTGCGATGATGATTTCTAAGAAAATCGGGTGCATCTTTTCAGCCGTCGCAGCATCTACTTCTCTGTTCAGCACGACGATGCCTCCGAAAATCGATACTGGATCAGCCTCATAAGCGTAATCCCAAGCCTGTTCAATGGTTTCTGCCTGCCCGATACCACAAGGATTCATATGTTTAAGAGCCACAACAGTTGGACGGTCCTTAAAATCACGGATAATACGAATGGCCGCATCCGCATCACGAATGTTATTGAAAGAAAGCTCCTTACCATTTAACTGCTTGGCAGAGGCAATAGAATAGGCTGTTGGCAGGGCATTTTGGTAGAAATCCGCATTCTGTTGAGGATTTTCTCCGTAACGCATAGGCTGATTGAGGTCATAAGTAATGGTTAATTTTTCAGGCTTATCTTCGCCTACTTGCTTGGTAAAATAATCTGCTATTAGGGCATCATAAGCTGCGGTGTGACGGAAGACCTTGGCAGCCAATCGCTGACGTGTTGCATAGCTTGTTTCCCCCTGCTCTGCAATTTCCCCTAAAACCGTCGGATAATCTGTCGGATCCACAACAACTGTCACGCTGGCGTGATTCTTGGCTGCCGAACGAAGCATAGAGGGACCACCGATGTCAATATTCTCCACCGCCAAATCATAGGTCACATCTGGACGTAAAATAGTCTCTTTGAAGGGATAAAGGTTAACCACTACCAAGTCAATCAAGCCGATTTCATGGTCGCTGGCTGCTTGTAGGTGGCTGTCCAAATCCCGACGTGCTAACAAACCACCGTGTATTTTCGGATGAAGAGTCTTGACACGACCGTCCATCATCTCAGGAAAACCAGTCACATCGTCAATGGCGATGGTAGTTACACCAGCCTGATCCAAGGCAACCTTGGTACCACCGGTCGAGATAATTTCCCAACCAAATTTGGTCAATTCTTGGGCAAACTCTACAATGCCTGCCTTGTCGGATACGCTAATTAACGCACTTTTTGTCATGATTTCTCCTTATTTTCTCACTACCCCTAACTCCTCCAATACTGCTGGATAGAGTTGGTATTCTGCTTCATGTATTCTAGCTTCGAAGGTTTCCAGGGTATCCTCAGCCAGTCTGGGTACACGGACTTGTTTGATAATTTGTCCTGTGTCAACGCCACTATCAACCCAGTGGACTGTTACGCCACTTTCAGACACACCTGCCTGCCAGGCATCTTCAATCCCATGGGCTCCTGGAAATTCAGGCAAGTAGGCGGGGTGGATATTGATAATCCGACCTTCATACTGAGCCAGCAGGGTTGGTCCCACAATCTTCATATAACCTGCCAAGACCACCAAGTCAATCTGGTGCTGGTCTAATAGTTGGATAAGGGCTTCTTCGTAGGCCTGCTTATCCGCAAACTCTTTTAGTTCAAAAGCAAAGGTTGGTACACCTAGTTTTTCAGCCCGTTCCAAGACATAGGCATTTCTACGGTCTGAAAAGACAAAAGCTACTTCAAACTGCTCTGCGATGACCTGGAAATTAGATCCATTGCCTGATGCAAACACTACTATTCGCTTCATTTGATGACCACACTCTTATCTTCCTTGGCGATGATGCGACCGATGGTGTAAACTTCCTCGTCAACTAGTTGACAAACACTGTCAACCTTGTCTGGACTGACTGCCAGGACCAAGCCGATTCCCATATTGAAGATTTCAAACATTTCTTCATGTTTGATGTGGCCGTATTTTTCAAGAGCTGTAAAGATTGGGAGGACCGGAATCTTATCTTCTTCAATCTCAGCTGCAAGATTATCAGCAAACATACGGGGAACATTTTCAATAAAGCCACCACCTGTGATGTGGGCAATCCCGTTGACCAGCCCTGCTTTTACTAAAGGCAATACCTGCTGGACATAGATACGTGTCGGCTCTAAGAGGACATCCTTCAGAGCTCTGCCATTGAGCTCTGGCAACAGAGCGTCGCCAGAAACATCCGCAAAAACGCGACGGACCAGGGAATAGCCGTTGGAGTGGATGCCGCTGGAAGCTAGGCCGAGGAGAATGTTGCCCTCCTGGACTTTACTGCCGTCGATAATCTGGGATTTCTCCGCAATGCCGACGGCAAAGCCAGCCAGGTCATAGTCATCCTCTCCGTACATACCAGGCATTTCAGCTGTTTCACCGCCAATTAGACCACAACCAGCTTGGACACAACCTTCTGCAACACCCGCCACTACCTGCTCCAGCTTGGCTGGCTCATTTTTTCCTGTCGCGATGTAGTCGAGGAAGTAAAGTGGCTCTGCACCTGCTGCGATGATGTCGTTGACACACATGGCCACGCAATCCTGACCAATGGTGTCGTGCTTGTCGTACTGAATCGCCAACATGAGCTTGGTGCCGACGCCGTCTGTTCCTGATACCAAGACTGGTTCTTTGACATCCAGTTTAGTCAGGTCAAACATACCGCCAAAACCACCAAGAGCCCCCATAACGCCGAGGCGTTCTGTCCGAGCCACATGCTTCTTGATCCGCTCAACAACTTCGTATCCCGCTTCGACGTCAACGCCCGATTGGGCATAGGCATTTTTATTTGTCATTTTGATTCCTTTCAACAGTTTACAGGTCTGTCAAGTAACATTGACACCTCTGTCACTTACTTGACATTTTCAATGTAGAAACTCGTTTTCTCTTCTAGGCTACGGAGGTATTCTTCCTCATAGTCATAGAGAGGGGTTGGAAATTCTCCGTCGAAGTAAGCCACACAGAGCCCGCCTTTGGGCGCGTCTGTTTCGATGCCGATGGCCTCAATCATACCCTCAAGAGAAAGGTAGGTCAGACTGTCTGCCCCGATAATCTCACAAACTTCCTCAGCAGTGTGGTTGGCCGAAATCAGCTCCCGACGGGTCTGAATATCAATGCCATAGAAACACGGGTACTTGAGTTCTGGGCTACCGATAGCCACATGGACTTCTTTTGCCCCTGCATCACGAAGAAGCTGGACAATGCGGCGGCTCGTTGTACCGCGAACAATGGAGTCGTCAATCATGACCACGCGCTTGCCTTTGACAACACTTGAAACGGCTGACAATTTCATGCGAACCCCCTGCTCCCGCAATTCCTGGGTTGGTTGAATAAAGGTCCGCTGGGTATATTGGTTTTTAATTAGCCCCATTTCATTTGGCAAACCAGATTCCTCTGCAAATCCCATAGCCGCAGATAGGGAGGAGTTTGGCACACCAACCACGATATCCGCTTCATGTTGAAATTCCTGGGCCAAACGACGACCCATGTTTTTTCTGGCCGTATGGACATTGACCCCGTGAATTACCGAATCTGGGCGAGCAAAATAGACATACTCCATAGAGCAAACTGCCAGTTGCGTATCTCTTGTATAGCTATCATATTGAATTCCTGAATCATTAATGACGACAATTTCACCAGGCTCCACATCTCGCACCCAGTCAGCCCCCACTACTTCAAAAGCACAGGTTTCACTAGCAACTACCCAGGCACCATTTTTCATCTTTCCAATCGACAAAGGACGGAAGCCGTTTGGATCCAGGGCTGCGACCAGCTTGTCTTCCAGCATAATCAGGTAGGCAAAGCCACCTTTAACAGTATTGAGGGCTTCCTTGATTTTGCCCATAAAGTCTGGATTGTGACTGCGGCGAATCAAGTGCATGAGAATTTCAGTGTCAGAAGAAGAAGAGAAAATAGAACCATTTTTTTCAAGTTCAGCCTTCAAACTGACCGCATTGGTCAAATTCCCATTGTGTGCCAAACCCACCTGCATATCTGCAAAATCAAAGAGGAAGGGCTGGATATTATTGATAGAAGCAGAGCCAGAAGTTGCATAGCGGACGTGACCAATGGCAGCCCTTCCAGTCAAGGCTTCTAAATCTACTGGATTTTTGAAGACTTCTGCAATCAGGCCTGTTCCGCGATGGCGACGTAAATGCCCACCATCATTGGCTAAAATCCCTGCCCCTTCTTGCCCACGGTGCTGCAAACTATGGAGACCAAAATAAGTAACCTGAGCAGCCTGCGGATGTCCCCAAATGCCGAAAACACCGCATTCTTCGTTGAGTGATTTAACTTCGTATGTCATATTTATTTTCCTGTAAAATAGCGAACCGCTGAAACAAAGAGTCCTTGGTCTTTCTTGCCTGGAATGTTTTGGAAAAGACCGTCCTCGTACCGCTCCGAATGCCCCATTTTCCCGATAATTTGACCGTTGCGACTGGTAATGCCCTCAATGGCATGACTAGAACCGTTTGGATTGTACTTAGAATCCATGCTTGGCTGACCTGTAAAGTCAACGTACTGGCTGAAAATCTGACCATTATCCCGCAGGATAGCAAATTCCTCGTCTGTCACCACAAATTTTCCTTCACCGTGGGAAACTGGAATAGCATGGATATCGCCAACTTGGACACCCGCCAACCATGGAGAATTGACATTGGCAATCCGCGTTTCCACCATTTTGGCAACGTGCTGGTTGGCATCGTTGTAGAAGAGGGTCGGACTGCTTTCACCGACATCCTCAAAGTTTCCATACGGCAGCAAGCCCGATTTGACAAGGGCCTGGAAGCCATTACAGATACCGATGATGAGGCCACCTTTTTCGATGAATTTGTCAATAGCAGAGCGGACCTTGGCGTTTCGTAAGATGGTCACGATAAACTTGGCAGACCCGTCTGGCTCATCCGCAGCCGAGAATCCCCCTGCGAAGAAAAGAATATTAGCCTTAGTGATATTGTCAACCATAGTGTCAACCGATTTTTCAATACTCTCTGCATCCAAAGTCACAAATGGAACAAGATTGACTTTTGCACCAGCCTGTTCAAAGGCCTTGGCAGAATCATATTCTGAGTTGGTACCTGGGAAGACTGGGATGTAAACCACAGGCATTTCAACGGCTGCTTTTGCTTTTATAACCGCTGAACTTGTGACTGCCGGAACATCCTGCAAGTCTGTCGCTTGTTCAAATTCTGTTGGGTAAACTTCTTCTAGTTTGCCTTCAAAGGCTGCTTGCAAGTCCTGCCCAGCTAGGTTGACACCGTTGACAAGAAGTGTAAAGTCAGCAGTGGTTTGTCCAATTTTCACAGCATCTGGAATATCTTCTTTAGATGTGAAGACAAAGCCGCCAAGTTGACCTGTCAAGCTGGTTTCAAGGTCTGCAAGCTCGACTCTTGCTCCGATTTGGTTTCCAAAGGACATGAGGGCTAGACTTTCTAGAACACCACCATACTTGACTGCACTAGCAGCCGTAATCACGTAATCGCTCTGCCATTTTTCAAAAGCCTCAAAATTAGACTTCATAAGGGCAAAATCAATATCTTCGGACAAAATCTGACCTGGTAAGTAGTAAATGTACTCACCAGCCGCCTTGAACTCAGGCGAGAGGACCTTGCGACTATCAGCCGTGGTCACACCAAAGGCAACCAGGGTTGGCGGAACTGTCAAGTCCTCAAAGGTGCCAGACATGGAGTCCTTGCCACCAATAGACGGCAAACCAAGCTGAATCTGAGCCTCGATAGAGCCTAGAAGTGCTGCCACCGGCTGACCAAAACGCTCTGCCTGCTTGTCCATGCGTTGGAAGTATTCTTGATAGGAGAAGCGAGCCTTGGACCAGTTGGCGCCTGTTGCCACCAAGCGAGCTGTCGCTTCGATGACCGCATAGGCAGCCCCGTGGTAAGGTGACCAGTCTGCCAGATAAGGATGATAGCCCTGAGCCATGACAGAAGCCGTCGTCGTAACACCATGTTGGACAGGTAGTTTCTGTACAGAACTTTCTGTCGGTGTCAACTGGTGGCGACCTCCGAGTGGGTGGTTGACGGTTGAACGACCAACAGATGAGTCGAAAATCGTCTGCAAACCTTTCTGACTGGCATGGTTGAGGTCTGAAAGAAGGTCTTTCAAGTCCTCCTGTAACGTTTCAACGGAAGTTCTACGTGTTTCTGGTAGATTGACAGGACTGTCAACTACCTTGGCATCGACGACTACACGGACACCGTTGATATCAAGGAAGGAACGTTCCAAATCAACAATAGTTTGTCCATTCCAAGTCATGACTAGGTTTGGTTTTTCCGTCACTTTGGCCACGACAACCGCATGGATATTTTCCTGACGGCAGGCTGCGATGAAGGCGTCTACATCCTCTGGACGAACAACGACGCTCATCCGCTCCTGCGACTCTGAAATAGCAATTTCTGTTCCGTTCAAGCCTGCGTACTTGAGTGGAACCTTATCCAAGTCGATTTCAAGACCATCTGCCAGCTCACCAATAGCTACGCAGACACCGCCTGCACCGAAGTCATTGGATTTTTTAATCAAGCGAGTCACGGCACCATTGCGGAACAAACGCTGAATTTTGCGTTCTTCAATGGCATTTCCTTTTTGGACTTCCGCACCTGCTGTTTCCACAGACTCCACTGTCTGTACCTTGGACGATCCCGTTGCCCCGCCGATACCGTCGCGACCTGTTTTGCCTCCTAACAAGATAACCACATCGCCTGCGGCTGGTTTTTCACGGACCACATTTTCCTTAGGAGCTGCACCGACTACGGCACCCAGCTCCATGCGTTTAGCGACAAAGCCTGGGTGGAAATATTCACGCACATAGGTGGTCGCAAGACCGATTTGGTTACCGTATGAAGAATAACCATGTGCTGCTGTTTTAGAAATGATTTGCTGTGGCAATTTCCCTGGGCGAGTAGCCGTCAGAGGCTGGGTAATATCATCCGCACCTGAAATCCGCATAGCTTGATAAACATAAGAACGACCTGACAAAGGATCACGAATGGCTCCACCGATACAGGTTGCGGCTCCACCGAAAGGCTCGATTTCTGTTGGGTGATTATGGGTTTCATTCTTGAACATGAGGAGCCACGGCTCTTTTACGCCGTCCACATCCACTTCAATCTCCACCGAGCAGGCATTGATTTCATCCGACACTTCCATGTCATCCAGACGACCGTTTGCCCGCTCGTAACGGCCAAAAATGGTCGCCATATCCATAAGCGTCTGAGGCTTGTCTGTCCGACCTAATTCTGTCCGCATCACCAGGTACTTGTCATAAGTCGCCTGCAATTGCTTGTAGAATTTTGAAGCTGAAAAATCAATAGACCTCAGTTCTGTCTCAAATGTCGTATGACGGCAGTGATCACTCCAATAAGTATCCAGGACCTTGAGCTCTGTTTCAGTTGGCACTCGCCCGATTGACTTGAAATAGTCCTGAATAAAGAACAGGTCTTCCACTTCCATAGCCAAGCCAGCTTCACGCTTGTAGGTTGCAAACTCTTCCGCCCCATAACTAGCAAAGAAGTCCAAGCTGGGAATAGTCGCATCTGACACCGAAAACTCCTGTGCCACCAAAGGAGCATCCAAGTCCTTAAAACGTGAATCCACAGGGTTGAGCAAATAGTTCTTGATAGCAGCCAACTCTTCTTCCCTCACATCGCCATTCAAAATATAGAGCTGACCTGTATTGACACGCACCTCCTGACGACTGCCCAATAAGAGAAGGGCCTCCTGACTGCTGGACGCCCGCTGGTCAAACTGACCAGGAAGAGCCTCAATCGCAAAATAAGCAGCCCCCTCCAAGTCAAGCTCAGCTTCTGACAAGACCTTGTCCGTCACCTGCTCGGTAAAGATATGCTTAATAGCCTGCTCCAGCAAGTCCTCCTCAAGATTGAAAACATCATAAACCTGCACCAGACGTACACTCGTCAAACTCGTCAACTGCAAATTATGGGTTAACTCCTTACGAAGAGCCTCCGCCTTAATCTGAAAATCCGCCTTCTTCTCAACAAAAATCCGCTTCGCCATTTTTTCCAATCCTTACTTCACTTCTTGTAACTTTGCCAATACGACCTCGTAAACCTCGGTCAACTCCCCGAGACCCCGACGGAAAACATCCTTGTCCAGATGGTTGCCATCCGCATCCCACAAACGACAATTATCAGGAGAAAACTCATCCGCCAATAAAATCTGACCAGACGAGTCAACCCCAAATTCTAGCTTGAAATCCACCAAAGTCAGTCCAATCTGAGCAAACAAGTCCTTCAAGAATCCATTAATTCGTCTTGTTTCTTCCTTGATATAGGCAATTTGATCCTGACTAGCCAGTTCTAGAAAAGCAATATGTTCATCATTGATAAAAGGATCGTTCAATTCATCTTTTTTATAGTAAAATTCCACGATTGGAGTAGATAAGGCTATCCCTTCCTCCACACCGAAGCGTTTTGAGAAAGACCCAGCTGTCACATTTCGCAAAACCACCTCAAGAGGAATAATCTCCACCTTCTTATTCAACTGCTCCGTATCCGACAAACGCTTGATAAAATGCGTCTGGACACCCGCTTCATTCAATTTTTCAAAAATCAAAGAGGAAATCAGATTATTGAGCCGGCCCTTACCCGCAATCTGTTCTTTCTTACCACCATTAAAAGCCGTCGCCTGATCCTTATAAACCGCAATAATCTGGTCGCTGTCAGCCGTTGCGTAGATGTCTTTGGCTTTTCCTGAATAGAGAAGGTCTGTTTTCATGAGAATGTTCGCCTTTCGTAAAATATTCTAGTCTTTTCGTTTATTCTAACACACAATATTCGTATTCACAACAAATTTACGGTTATTTAGGAAAAAACAAAGAAAAACGCCCGTAAACTACGAACGTTTTTTTACTTCTTCATAAATAAAATCCACAATATCAGATAGGACCTCAAAATGCTCAATAGCAGCATCTGGGACATCTACATGAAATTCATCCTCCAAATTAAGAACAAATTCCATGATTTCTACTGAATCTGCTGCAATATTATCTGTCAAAGTAGATTCAGGTTGAACTTGAAAATCTTCTCCCTTTTCATCCTGAATTAATTCAACAACCCGCTGATAGACCTGCTCTCTAGTCATGACTCTCCTCCACTACTGAAAATTTGGCCACTGATTTTTCAACAATACCAGCCTCCAAAATCGAACGCGTCTGCTTGATCGTATAGAAAATTGACTGAGCATCGCTGGATCCGTGCGCCTTGATGACAGGTGCTTTCAGACCAAGCAAGACAGCACCACCAGCCTTCTTATAGTCCATAGCCCCAAAGGCCTTTTTCAAGGTTGGCTTGACCAAAAGACCACCCAATTTAGCACGCAGACCACCATTCTTGATTGAGCCAGTCAACTGACCGACAATAGATTTTGCAGTCCCTTCAACTGTTTTCAGCACAGCGTTTCCCGTGAAACCATCCGTCACGACCACATCCGCCACGCTGTTAAGCAACTCGCGCGCCTCCACATTGCCAATAAAGTTGATTGACTTGTCTTCCGCCAAGAGTTTATAGGCTTCTTGGTGAACTGGCGTGCCCTTGGTATCTTCCGTACCGTTGTTCAAAAGTCCCACACGAGGTTGTTTGACACCACGCACATGCTCCGCGTAAAATGAGCCAAGAATACCATACTGATAGAGGTGATGAGCTGTATTTTCAGCATTTGCCCCCAAGTCCATCATATCAAATCCCTTGCCATCCATAGTCGGCAAGGTAGACATAAGACCAGGACGGTCGATGTTCTTGATGCGACCGACGACAAAGACGCCTGCCGCCAAAAGAGCACCTGTATTTCCAGCTGACAAGACTGCATCTGCCTGACCATCCTTGACAGCCTTGGTCGCTAGGACCATAGAAGCCTCTTTCTTACGACGAATAGCCTTGACAGGCTCATCATCTGAATTAATTTTCTCCGTCGTATGGACAATGCTGACACGCTCAGTCGCTGTCAAATACTGCTTGATTTTAGCTTCATCACCATAAAGTTGAATCTCAATATCTGGAAAGGCAGCCAAGGCTTGATTGACACCTTCTACCACTGCCTGAGGGGCATGGTCCCCACCCATAGCATCTACTGCAATACGTTTCATTCTGTTTCCTCATTTTCTGTTCTTGGTTTCATAATCTGCCCCCAAGAAGACAAATCATCTATAAATTTCTTGGATTTCAAGTGAATCCCCACATATTCCTCGTACAGCTGGTCAATAAAAAGCCGTAATTTTCGCTTCATCTCAGGCTTGATGGAAATGGTTTCCAGCTCATCAAAGGAAATAGCCTGAAATTGATCAAGTAGATAGGGAACATTGGGATCCAGATAAGCCCGTCGCTCATCTTGTTGATAGTGTTGCGGACACAAGACACCGCTGTACTTGTAGGAATAGTCGAAAGGCAAGCCAACCCGATGACAAAAAGCACACTCGTGAAAATTCAGACTGATCCCAAATCGTCCCAAGAGTTGAATTTCAAAGATATTGGTCAAAATTTCATAGTCCAAACCCGACTCCATCAAATCTAAGGTCTTGACCAAAAATGCAAAGAGGGCTGGGTCATAAACCTTATCCTGCAAGGCCGCATCTGCCAAGGCCAAGATATAGGTAGCATAGCTAAGCTTGAAAATATCGCCGTTAATATTCTTAAATGGCTGTACCTGATGAAAATCTTCGATATAAGACAGACCATCATCATTGATTTTAACGATAAAATCCGCATAGGTCAAAGGCTGGATAGAAGCTACCAGCTTGGACTTAGAGGCATGTTTCACAAAAAACATTCGCTTGCCAGCCTTCTCTGTAAAAATCTTGACCAGCTTGTCATCTTCTCGAAAATTCCGATTGTAAAGGACTAATCCCCTAGTTTCAATTCGTTCCATTTTCTTCTAGATATTCCTTCAAACGAACCATAGCTGTTTGAATTTTCTCCATACTTGCTGCATAGGAAATTCGCACATAGCCTTCTCCATACTGACCGAAGGCTGCACCCGGAATTAAGGCCACTGCTTTCTTTCTCGCAAAGTCTTGCAAGAAGCTAAAGGAATCTTGATTGTAACCCGCAGGGATTTTTGCAAAGATGTAAAATGCTCCATCAGGCTTGATAATTTTAAAGCCCAAGTCCGTCATCTTCTCGATGATGTAATCCCGACGCTTGACGTACTCCGCCCGCATCGGAAGAGCATCATCCTTACCATTTTTCAAGGCCTCAACCGCACCATACTGCATAGCAGTTGACGCTGCTGTCACAAGATACTGGTGGCTCTTGATGATTTGAGCGATGATGGGAGCCTGACTCATAATCAAGCCAATCCGCCAACCTGTCATGGCATGAGACTTGGACAATCCCTGAATCAAAATGGTCTGTTCTGGCAAAAACTCCGCAATCGAAGTATGGGGCTGACCAGTGTAAATCAACTCCGCATAGACTTCATCTGATAGGACAAAGACAGGATACTTACGCAAGACATCCGCAAAGGCCTGAATTTGCTCACGTGAGTAGGTCACTCCCGTTGGATTGGCAGGATAGTTGAGAATGACAGCTTTTAGCTTATCCCCCTGCTCAATAATCGCCTCTTCCAACATCTCAGGTGTCAACACAAAATCATTTGCCGTCGTATCAATTTCAACAATGTCTGCTCCCACCATATTGACAATCGGCTCATAACCAGGATAGGCAGGTGCAGGTAGAAGTACCGTATCCCCAGCTTCCAAAATAGCAACTAAACTCGCTGATAGAGCTTCTGTCGCACCGATTGTAGAGAGGATTTCATTTTCTGGATTATAGTGTAAATTATATTTTTCAGCCACAAACTCAGCTGCTGCTTGGCGCAACTCCAAAAGACCAGCCATACCAGTATAATAGCTCTGGTTAGCATCGATTGCAGCCTTAGCCGCTTCTTTGACATGATCAGGCGTTGTAAAATCAGGCTCTCCCAAGGTCAGTTTCAAAATCCCTGGAACATCCGAAATAGACTGATCAAACTGACGAATCATCGAAACCTCAATCCGATTCAAATTCTTATTAAAACGATTTAATAAATCCATTCTGCCACCTCAAAAACATATAAAACTATTATAATACATTTTGAAAATAAATGTAAAAAAGAAGAGTCATTTGACTCTCCTCATACCTATTTAACACGACTTGCCTCAAACAAAGGTGACAAGGGACGTTTTTCATGAATACGAATAATCGCTTCCGCTAATAATTCTGCCGTTGAAATATGTTCGATTTTATCGATTAAGCGATCTTCTGCAATTTCAATTGTATCAAGAACAACCAATTTCTTAATTGCTGACTTACTAATGTTATCCATAGCAGGCCCTGACAATACTGGGTGCGTACATGAAGCATAAACAGCTGTTGCCCCTGCATCTGCCAAAGCATCCGCTGCATGACAGATAGTACCCGCAGTATCAATCATATCATCAATCAAGATACAAGTTTTATCCTTAATATCGCCAATAATGTTCATCACTTCTGATGTATTCATCTTATCAACACTACGACGTTTATCAATAATAGCAATCGGTGTCTTCAAGAACTGTGCTAACTTACGGGCACGTGTCACACCACCATGGTCAGGTGATACAACAACATAGCCATCACCTACCATACCACGACGCTCAAAATAATCCGCAATCAATGGAGCACCCATCAAATGATCAACAGGAATATCGAAGAATCCCTGAATCTGCGCAGCATGCAAATCAATTGTCAACAAACGATTGACCCCTGCTGTCTGCAACATATTAGCTACCAATTTTGATGTAATTGGTTCCCGTGCACGAGCCTTCCGGTCTTGGCGTGCATAACCATAATAAGGCATTACTACGTTTACTGATTCAGCAGATGCACGTTTAAGAGCATCAACCATAATCAAAATTTCCATTAAATTATCATTAACTGGTGAGCTAGTGGATTGAAGAATATACACATGAGTTCCACGAATGGATTCCTCAATATTTACCTGAATCTCACCATCTGAAAATTGACGAACACTTGATTTTCCCAGAGGAATTCCTATTTTTTTCGACACCTGTTCAGCTAACTTCTGATTTGACGAAAGAGCGAACAATTTTAAGTCAGTAAACGCCATGACAGCCTCCTATATATTTCTACCTTTACTATTTTAACCCTTTTTCCTTCATTTTTCAAACAAAAATAGAGCGCAAATCCACACGCTCTATTTGAAAATTTCTTAATATGGAGGGTAAATGTAGTAAACTGCTCCCTCAGAAGTCGTTGTTGGATTGAAATAACCACCACGATGGTTACCAATATAACGACGACCCATATAGTTTGATTCAACAACTTGGATGCTTGTTGAAGATTGAACAGCCGTAACAACCGCTACGTGCCCATAATAACCACCTGTCCAAACAGCAATTGCACCCTCTCTTGGAATAGAACCAGTGTTAAAACCTTCTGCACGAGCTGATGCCAGCCACTGTTTAGCATCACCCCAGTATGGACCAACCCATGAAAGCTGGGATTTAACACCCCACGTACACTCACCAACTGGATAAGACGAAGCATCATAGCGCGCATTGCTCACAGCAGCTGAGCTACTTGACCCAGAGAATACCGGTGTTGTAGATGTGCTTACTGACTGAGAAGGTACTGAAACCGTCTCAGTCACTGTAGTTGCTACTGGAGTTGACACAACAGGTGCCGATACTGAAGCCACTTGTTGTTGCGCTAGAGAAGCTTGTTGCGCTTGATACTCAGCCTGACGAGCGGCCGCTTGACGAGCCGCTTCCTCTGCTACTGCCTTTTTCTCCAGTAATGAATTCTTCTCATCTTCAGCAGTAGCTTTCTGCACAGCCAAATTTAACTTAGCAGCTTCTAATTCAGCTTGACGTACTTGCAATACTTGGGCATCATCTTCCAATTTCTGACGATTAGCAGCCAAAGTAGTGATTGCTTCTTGGTTTGCCTTCTGTTTTTCAACAATCGCTTCTTTATCAGCCTTTTGTTGTTCCAACATACGGTTATTAGCTGAAACAATCTCACGCATGGCATTAACACGAGAAACAGCATCAATGATTGATTTTGAATCCAAAATTGTATTAATGTAACTTGAAGCAGAACCATCAATTTGAGCACTACGTGCCTGCTCCCTCAAAGCACCATCACGCGATACAATATCAGCTGATAAACGCTCAATATCTGCCCCCAATGTCTGCGATTCTGCTTCCAAACGGGTATTTTCTTCTGTTAATTTCGCCTGTTCACTAACAATTGCATCAACTTGTCCTTGAATAGCATCAACTTGTTGTTGAGCTTCAGCTTGTTGTGCTGTCAACTCACTAATCTGTTGATTTTTTGCTGCAATCTGACTATCTACATCATTCGCACTAATCATAGCTACATAATTAGCATTAGATAGAACGACTGTACTTAACATAATTGTAGCCAAGATTTTTTTCTTCATATCCGAACATAACTCCTCTATACTTTCTGACTCTCTCATTTTATCAAAAAAATTGCGTAAGTATATTACGCAATTATTACATTTCTATGTCTTGTTTGTTATTCCAAATAAACGCTCAAATAACGGCTGTAGTACGAAAAATAAGACCAAATTGAATAGTAAACTTGGAAGTAATTTATTAAAAACAAAGATAAACACAGACAAGTTTGTTATATGAAAAATACGAGCAAATGAATAACTAATAAATTCAAATTGAAAAATAGCTACTAGTAAAATCAAAATATTAATTCCTCGCTTGCTGACAGCACTTTGGAAGAAGAAATAGATGCAATACAAAACTAAAGGAAGGGTTGTAGTAGCAATACCAATCAGATTAAGATAACTAATATCATATACCAAACCTAGCAAAGTAATTATGAATAATGAAAAACCAAGAGATACATAGTTAGCATAAAAAATAGCTAACATAAGTACCAAATGACTTGAAATAGTAAATAATCCGACCGACCAATTTGTTACCAAGGTTGAAATCTGTCCATCAAGTAATAAAATAAAGAACAAGATGGGAAACATGAATATCTCTATCATTTTATTGCGCATTTGTTTGACCTACCACTAAAACCGAATAAATGTTTGAAAAACTAGCTGTCGGCTCAACATATACTTCTCTATTTAAACTATTACTATTTGATTTAACCGATACAACTTTACCAATTTGGACATTTGCCGGAGTCGCACCAGCCAAATCACTCGTTACAACATTGCTCCCCACTGCAATTTCATCAACTGAGTTCAACTGATTAATGACAAAACTATTTGTATCTGCATCATAGCCCGATAAAATACCATAAATTTCTTTAGAATCAACAGAAATTTTCACAGGCAACTTCGTGAATTCATCCGAATTCGTAAATAAAGTAACAACCGCCGAATCTGAACTCAATGAACTAACGATGCCAACTAATCCACCATTAGCAACCACAAGTGCATTAGATGACACACCACTAGTCTCACCAATATTAATTGAAATATGCTCCGACCACGATGAAGGAGTCCTCACTAAAACTGATCCTGGAATAAGTTGTTTTTCTGGAAAATCAGACACCACACCTAAACTACTACGAAGCGATGCATTCTCTTCTTTCAAGCTAGTATTTTCAGCAGCCATCCCTTCAAGGCTCATAATAGCTTCCTTTAATTGTTTGTTTTCCTCGTAAGCGTTAATCAAATCTGTCAAGACATCTTTCTGCTCAGAAAAAAATCTAGTAGGCACTGAAATAACCGATTGAATTGGCGACACAACAACACTGATAAGGTTATTTAAATATGGTACCTGTAACCCTTTAGAAAAAGTAACAAACAAAAGAGAAAATGACAGTAATAAAAAGATAGAAACAACTACTACTAATTTTGAAAATTTATTCATAATAGACCCTCACCAAGATACAATAAAACGAGAATATCAAGCGATAATCTCGTTTACTACGGAGAATAAGGGATTCGAACCCTTGCGCCAGTTACCCGACCTAACGATTTAGCAAACCGTCCTCTTCAGCCTCTTGAGTAATTCTCCATCAATATAATATGGGCACGAGTGGAATCGAACCACCGACCTCACGCTTATCAGGCGTGCGCTCTAACCATCTGAGCTACGCGCCCAAGATAATAAACTTGGACAAAGTTAAATTAATGGCGCGAGACGGAATCGAACCGCCGACACATGGAGCTTCAATCCATTGCTCTACCAACTGAGCTACCGAGCCAAATTCTTAAAGAAATTGCGGGAGCAGGATTTGAACCTACGACCTTCGGGTTATGAGCCCGACGAGCTACCTAGCTGCTCCATCCCGCGGTAGTAGAAAAGGAGGATGTGGGATTCGAACCCACGCACGCTGTTACACGCCTGACGGTTTTCAAGACCGTTCCCTTCAGCCGGACTTGGGTAATCCTCCAATATATGGACCTTGTAGGACTCGAACCTACGACCGCTCGGTTATGAGCCGAGAGCTCTAACCAGCTGAGCTAAAGGTCCAGCAAACAAGAGTATATAGCGGCGAAGGGGATCGAACCCCCGACCTCCCGGGTATGAACCGGACGCTCTAGCCAGCTGAGCTACACCGCCAAAATAATATAATCGGGAAGACAGGATTCGAACCTGCGACACCTTGGTCCCAAACCAAGTACTCTACCAAGCTGAGCTACTTCCCGATACTATTAAAAATAAAGCTCCCCTAACGTCTCCATTAAGCGAGTGATGCACCCTAGAGGATTCGAACCTCTAACCGCCTGATTCGTAGTCAGGTACTCTATCCAGTTGAGCTAAGGGTGCTAACTATTATAATCTTCATGCCGAGGACCGGAATCGAACCGGTACGATGTTGCCATCGCAGGATTTTAAGTCCTGTGCGTCTGCCAGTTCCGCCACCCCGGCCTCTCAAAGCGAACGACGGGATTCGAACCCGCGACCCCCACCTTGGCAAGGTGGTGTTCTACCACTGAACTACGTTCGCAATCTTTCCTAATGCCGGCTACATGACTTGAACACGCGACCCTCTGATTACAAATCAGATGCTCTACCAACTGAGCTAAGCCGGCCTATTTCTATTCTATGCGGGTTAAGGGACTTGAACCCCCACGCCCGAAAGCGCCAGATCCTAAATCTGGTGCGTCTGCCAATTCCGCCAAACCCGCATATGACTCGTGCTGGGCTCGAACCAGCGACCCATTGATTAAAAGTCAATTGCTCTACCAACTGAGCTAACGAGTCTTCTCTCTTTTCTAAGAGGACGTAAGCTACGCTTACTTCATATAAACTTCAAAATGTCTACTAGACATCTCGAACGGTCCCGACGGGAATCGAACCCGCGATCTTCGCCGTGACAGGGCGACGTGATAACCGCTACACTACGGGACCTATGGGAGTTAACGGGATCGAACCGCTGACCCTCTGCTTGTAAGGCAGATGCTCTCCCAGCTGAGCTAAACTCCCAATTTGCTAAGCGACTACCGTATCTAACAGGGGGCAACCCCCAACTACTTCAGGCGTTCTAGGGCTTAACTGCTGTGTTCGGCATGGGTACAGGTGTATCTCCTAGGCTATCGTCACTTAACTACTGAGTC
>NZ_JAIJZQ010000002.1:0-143143 GCF_019754195.1 Streptococcus sp. 2018037 | reverse complement strand
TTTTATTGCGACGTCTAGCGTCAAAAGCACCCTCGACTTAACAAGACACCTCTACTTTAACATAAAGAAAAAGTAGTGAGTACTTTCTCCCGTCGGAGATTTCCTCACTACTAATCTTAGTATGTTTTTATTTATCTGTTACTCCAATCAGCATGAGATGTTTTCCTACAACTGTATCGGTTAACTGACTAGCTTAAAAATTCCTGTCCAATTTAGAAAGGCCTTTCGACGCATTTGTTCAATTTCACAGCGAAATAATCCTGCTAAGGTTGCTCTATTTAAAACAATATCATTCTTACGAGAAAGGCTAGTTACTTTATTTACAAGCGTCTCGACTTCTTCACCATCTCTAATTCCCATATCCCATAACTCTTGAAGTACTGATTTTTTATACATTTTCTCATATTCTGCCATACCTTGTAGAGTCCAGTAACGTTCATTATTCTCAACTTCTAACCATTGCCACACAATTTCTGTATCAGCTACATTAGGTTTTTCATGCTGACAGGATAGACAGAGGACCATCTCATTAGCCAGGCTCGTATCCTTGCTCCATTTGCTTGATACAATCTGACACACAGCTACACCATGAGAACTTTTACATCTCCAACATTTTCCTTCAAGCAATTCATCAGCGCTCAAAATTCCTCTTTCTATCAAAGTATCATTCCAATACTCTGCAACTTTTGATACTTCAGCATTCTTATTCAACAAATTAAACATTTTCATTCTCCTATTATAATTACTTTTCTAATATCTGTGTCCGAACCATACTAGCCTGCAACATTGCTAACTCTACTACACAAGAATAATGACTTAAATCAAGATTTTCCAACAAACGATAAGATACAAATAATTTCGGTTGCAATCGTGTGAGAGGTTTTGACCATATTACTGCTTCTGACTGGAATTGTTTGAGTGCCTGAAAGTAAATCTGATTGACTGTAAGATAGGCTCTACCATTTAGTAAATATGCGTAATCTTGTATTAAATCTCTACAAAATGAAGCTACCCAAATAGCTGCGGTCTTCTCAGAATCAGTATCGTAATCGGCTAATAAGTCCAGCGTAATCAGACTTCCTTTTCCAAAATCCTTCGATTTCTGTTCTCGCAATTTTTCAGCATTTATCGGAGTCGTCAAACCAAAATGATTAGCATAGGTTTCCCACTCTTTATAAATATCATTCCAAGAAATCTCTGTCATCCTTTTCATTTGCGACTCCTATTTTTCTTTTTGTGAGATTATCATAACACCGTTTTGATTTTTTGTCAAACATGTTAAACAAAATTTGCAAAAAATATTTTTTAATGGTATAATTAGTTAAACAGATAAGGAGACAACCATGATTTTAGGTGATATTTTAAAAGAATACCGAAGCAAGAATAAATTATCAATGGATAAATTCGCTGAATTATCTGGTTTAACAAAAGGCTATATTTCTATGTTGGAAAAGAACCAGCATCCCAAAACCAAAAAAGCTCTCCTGCCAACGATGGATACGCTAGAAAAAATCGCTAAGGGCATGACTATATCGGTTGGTGAACTAATCGAGCAACTAGATTCCAATCAGGATATAGCTTTAACGATTACTCCTTCCCAATTTAAACTCTTTCAACAGCCTATTCATCCAGAGGTTCAAACCTTGGACAATGAATTAAAAGGTGATTTCCATGCACGATGGTTAACTTTTGGTCAAGAACAGTTAGCAGCTATGCAAACTGCCTCAGTTACTCCTTCTGCTTCTATTCTTCACTTGGATGACTACCGGGAGCGAATCGAATTACCTGTTCCTGGTAAGGTTTCTGCCGGTACAGGTTACTGGCAGGATATAGATATGAACAATCTTGTATCGTTCTATAACGATGAGATTCCGAATAACCAATCTTATGATACAATCGCTCAGGTTGTGGGAGATTCTATGGCTCCGCATATCAAGGATGGAGACTATCTCTTCATTCGCCTAACTCCTCATATTCCTCTAAATACGATTGGAATTTTTTCAGTCAATGGCGAAAATTTTGTTAAAAAGTTCAAAGGTGACTATTTGCAATCACTCAATTCTGACTATGATGACATCTATTTTAGCCCAGAAGACGATATTCGACCTATTGGTCAAGTTGTAGATATTTATAGTCCAGATTGATTTCTAAACCTAGTTAATCACTAGTTATATTGGCTACATTCCTCCATCTAGTTTTGGAAAGTCTGTTCGTATAGCTGGCGTTTTTTCCTACTAAAAACAGACTGAAAAGCACAGTAAAAGGAGGCTATGACAGCCTCCCTTTTATATGTCAAATTGGAAAAGTCCATTACCAGATAGTTATTTGACAACAAGTTAATGATTAAATAATTATTCTGCTACCCTTATGTCTTTGATTGTCCTCTTACTATTTGTCTAAAGTGTGGAGATTGCTTATTATGATGAAAATCGCTAGAGGTTTTTGTGATTTTCTAAGGTTATGTTCAAAAGTTACAACATCTTGAACACATAGTAGTTACGACACGAATAATCTTAGCCTACTTCTGATTGAACCGGGTAGCAAGGCTAAATAATGAGTTAATGCTATGCATTTGACAATGGATATCACAAATAGATATAAAACAGGGATAACGGACTTTTCCCCCTACTAGCATCCCTCTCTTTTTATTAGAGAAAGATGGCTAATAGTATATACACTTCTACGAACGCTAAAGAACTCCTTTCAGCAATTCAGATGGCGTTCAACATCTTAACTAACTATTTCCTTTTTTCAATTAGATTATACCACTATTATAAAACGCTTTCAAATAATTATGTGCTCCAAAGTCAACTTTTTTGCTTTTCTTTTTCCTTGATGAAGGTTTCCCACATTTTTTGTTGCGGCTTAGCAAATGGGTAGGTAGGAAAATCTTCTACAGAAACCCATTTCAATTCTTTTGATTCTGGCAGGTTAAGTGTTTCTGCCACACCTTCTACCATTTCTATCTGCCATTTGCGGTGACTAAAAATGTGCTGGACGATGCCAAATTCTTGCTCTTGCCAATCAACAGTCAGACCATAAAGTTCCGTAAAGCTCTGCCGAATATCTGGCTCAACAACTTCTTCTGCAACTTCAAAGAGAGAGACTTGTTTGTCAACGATTGCTCCTTTTTCCAAAAGCGGAAAAGACCAGAAACCTGATAGAAGACCTGCTTCATTATTTTTTTCCAATAAAAATTGATTGTCTTTATTTCTAATGAGAAATCCCTGGTAGGCCACGGGAATCGGCTTTTTCTTTGGTGCTTTGATTGGATACTTATCCATTGTACCGTTTAAGTAGGCTGCGCTAAAGGCTTTGACTGGGCTGTCCTGGGGACGTGGATTAACTGGCGATTCAATATCCGACCCCAGATCCATCAGGGCTTGGTTGAAATCGCCCGGTCGCTCTGGATCAATCAATAGCTCCATCATCGCTTGGAAAATCTTGCGATTGGCAGGCAAACCAATATCATAATCAACTTCAAACAAGCGGCTGAGAACTCGCATCACATTGCCATCTACCGCTGGTTCTGGCAAGTCAAAAGCAATACTGGAAATTGCTCCAGCAGTATAGGGACCAATGCCCTTTAGGCTTGAAATGGCTGCATGCGTGGTCGGAAATTGCCCATCAAAATCTTCTACCATTTGCTGAGCCGCCTTTTGCATATTCCGCACGCGCGAATAATAGCCCAATCCCTCCCAGAGTTTGAGAATGACCTCCTCTGGTGCTTGTGCTAAATCACTAATCGTAGGCAAGTGATGGAGAAAACGTTCATAATAAGGAATGACCGTGTCTACTCTTGTCTGTTGAAGCATGATTTCAGAAACCCATATAGCATATGGGTCCCTTGTCCTTCTCCAAGGCAAGTCACGTTTATTAGCATCATACCAATCTAAGAGTGCCTTGCGAAAAGATTGAATCTTTTCCTCCGGCCACATTTCAATTCCATATTCTTTCAAATCTAACATACATCTAGTATAACACAAAGAAAGGGAGCCAGCTTTTGCCAACTCCCGTATCTTGTTTATACTTAGCAATGAAAATCAAAATCAGACAACCTCCAATAGTTTGGGAAACTTTGGAGGTTGGAGATTGAGCGAATGAATTTGTTTCTCTAAATCTAGCCAAGACTGTCTGTTTTTGATGTTCGAAGAATTTTATTCTACTTTGCCTGTTACAAACATGGTAAAGCTTGCTGAAGCAAGTAGCTGTTTATCTTGGTTTTCTATCTTAACTTCGACGACCTTTGTCCTGCTTCCATCATGTGTGCAAGAACCAGTGACGGATAAGGTATCACCAAGATTAGCTGCCTTCATATAATGGATATTGGACTGTAGGGTAACAGAATAAGCCCCCCTTGCTACCGTTGTCAGACCTGCAACTGAATCTGCCAATGTGAAAAGAAAGCCTCCATGTGCTATGCCGTATGGATTGAGAGATTTTTCCGTCACCTTAGTAGTCAGTAGCACCTCTTTCTCATTGAGCATTGTAGCTTGATAGTCATCTAAAACCGTAATCGGTTGTAAGTTTAATTTATCTAACACTTTCATCCTCCTCTGTCTGCTGACTTGTTTGCATTTGATAATAAACGCCTTGCTTCTTCATCAACTCTCTATGATTCCCTTGTTCAACAATTTTTCCGTCCACCATGACCAAAATCAAGTCAGCTGATTGAATGGTTGATAGGCGATGAGCAATAATAAAGCTGGTCCGTCCTTCCATCAATTTGGCAAATGCTTCCTGTACTAAAATTTCTGTCCGTGTATCAATAGAGGAAGTCGCCTCATCTAAAATCAGGATTTTAGGTATTTTAACAAAGACACGCGCAATAGACAAAAGCTGACGTTGTCCCTGGGATAAGGCTTCACCTCCATCTGCCAAAACTGTATCGTACCCCTGCGGAAGCTGACGAATAAAGAAGTCTGCATTAGCCGCCTTAGCCGCCTCAATGACCAATTCCCGCGTGGCATTTGGATAGCCATAGGCAATATTATCATGAATGGTACCAGATTTGATCCATGTCTCCTGTAAAACCATCCCAATCTGTCTGCGAAGATCCTCACGACTGTACTGGCTAATCGGAACTCCATCTAAAGTAATTTGACCAGCTGTTACATCGTAGAAACGCATAAGCAGGTTAATCATGGTTGATTTACCAGCACCTGTAGGTCCAACAATGGCTACCTTTTGTCCCGCTTTGACAGCAATATCCAGATGTTCAATCAGAGAACGGTCAGCGTTGTAGGAGAAAGACACATTGTCAAAGGAAATAGCTCCCTTCAACTCCTCCGAATCGATTTTCCGCTCAGCCTGATCATCAATGCTATCTAGTGCTAAGATAGCAAACAGCCTGTCTGCACAAGCTAAGGCGCTCTGCAATTCCGATAGGACCGAGGAAATATCATTAAAAGGCTTGCTGTACTGACTAGCATAATTGAGGAAGGTTGTCAGAGACCCCACTGTAAAATTTCCTGCCATAATTCTCAGCGCGCCAAGTCCTGCAAGTAATGCATAAATAATAGCATTGATAAACCGCGTACTTGGATTGACCGTTGAAGAGGCAAAGATGGCCTGTTGGGAATAGGTCGCATACTGGTCATTCACAACTTGAAAACCTTGCGTAAATTGCTCTTGAGCATTGAAAGATTGAACCAGTGTCAATTGACTGATGGACTCTTCCAAATGCTGAGATTGCTTCCCACGTGCCTGAGTCTGTTGTCTATAATAACCATAGGATTTCTTAGCGATATAGCGTGCCACAAGCAGAGAAACTGGAGTTAATGCCACAACCAGCAACATCATCGTCAAGTCAAGCCTAGCCATAGTGAAAATAGTTAGGAAAATGGTCAAGATACCAATGAAAAATTGATTGAAAATCATCAAGAGACCATTTGTTAATTGCTCACTATCACTTGAAAAACGAGCCACCAAATCACCGACTGATTGACGATCAAGATAAGATAGGGGCATCTGGTGCAGCTTCACATAGACCTGTTCACGCAAATCGGCCACCATTCCGTAAACCAAGCGATTGGTTACCAAAGGTAAGTACCATTGCACCAGCGTATTAAGCAAGATAACCATCACCATTTTGCCTAAGATACCGAGCAAGACCTGACCATTTGCTAGCAATACTGCATCGACTGCCTGACCAATCAAAATCGGCAGATAAACTGTCAGAAGCACTTGCACCAAAGTTCCCACCAACATCAAGGACATTCGAAGAGGCTGGCGTAAAACCAATCTGACCAGTTCCTTAAAACTAGATTGTCTCATAGCTATCCTCCTCTCCTTGTTGTTGCGATTGGTGAATTTCTTGATAAATAGCAGAGCTTCTCAGCAAGTCTTCATGACGGCCAAGTCCAACTTGACGCCCTTGTTCCAAGACTAAAATCTGATCAGCTGTCCGTAAACTATTGGTTCTCTGAGATACCATTATTAAGGTTTGCTCAGGCAATTCACGACAAATCGCAGCCAATAACCGACTCTCCGTTAGATAATCCAGAGCAGATGTTGCATCATCCAAGATTAAAATCGGTGCTTTCTGTAAAATAGCGCGTGCAATGGTCAAACGTTGACGCTGTCCACCAGAAAAATTCTTCCCAAAGGCTTCGACAGGGCTATCCAAACCACCTTTATCCTCTATGAAAGATTTAGCCTGTGCAATTTCTAATGCAGACCATAGACCGCTATCAGATATTTCTTCCAATCCTAAAGATAGATTAGAACGAATAGTTCCAGCAAAAAGCTGAGCCTGTTGCGGAACGATAGCAATTCGCTGCCGCCATTCTTTTAAATTCTTGGGACTTTTTCCGTCAATGAAGAGAGAGAGCTGATTTGTTGGCACTGAATAGAGTGCCTGCAATAAATCTACTAGAGTGGACTTGCCTGACCCAGTTCCCCCGATAATTCCCATAAACTGTCCCTTACGTAAGTCAAAAGCAATGTCAGACAGGGACTCCTCAGCAGATTTTGGATAAGAAAAGGAAAGATGGCGCACAGAAAAGATGATCTCCTTATCCTCACTAACCACTTTTGGCAAACTAGACTCTACATCCTCAGATGTTTGGTCAAAAACCTCTTGAATACGTTGCGCTGAAATATAGGTCTGGTTGAGAGTAGACACGACCATAATCATCTTGACCAATTCTACTAAAATTTGAAGAAGGTAGTTGATGAGAGCGACCAACATCCCCTGTTCCAACAAATTGTGTGAAATGGCTATATTTCCCTGCCAGATGAGAACGAGTAAGGTGCCGTTGACCACTAAAAATGTCAATGGTGATAAAAGACTAGACCAAAAACCTGCCTGCAACTGTTGCTTCTTATAAATCTGATTTATGCCTTGAAAAGCCTTAATTTCCCGCTCTCTTTGTCCAAATGCACGAATCACTCGCCAACCAGTCACTGTCTCACGTACCTGCCCCACCAAACCATCTAATTCTTTTCGTATCGATTGATAAATACGGCTGGTCATAACAGAAATGACTGTCACTATAAAAATCAATAAGATAATCATTCCTAGAAAATAGGCAGATAGACTTGGGCTAATATAGAATGCCATGATGAGCGAACCAAATACGACAATTGGAGCACGTAAAAACAAACGAAGAAAAGTATTAATACCCGTTTGAATTTGTAAAGTGTCGCTGGTCAATCGTGTCAGCAAGCTGGATGAGGAAAGAATATCTCGGCTAGACTTGGGAAGGGAAAGAACCTTCTGATACAAGTCATTCGTCAGCTCTTTAGTCACTCCAACCGCTGCTTTAGCTGAATAATATTGCGCTATTAGTGAAACAATAATTCCAATACATGCTAGACCAACCAGTAAAAAAAGCATAGCAACCAGGTTTCCCTGGCTGCCATTTGGAATAATTGTATCAACGATATAGGCGATAATTAATGGTACCAAAAGCTCAAAACAAGCTTCCAATAGTTTGAAAACTGGACCTAATATGGATTCCTTAATATAGTCCTTAAAATATCGTGATAAAAATTTCATATTAACGGTGCTCCAAAGCCTGAACCGCAGTAATCAAGGTCAAGTTGTAAACATCATCAGGGTTACAACCACGAGACAAGTCGTTTACAGGCTGATTCAAACCTTGTAAAACAGGACCTACCGCTGCAAATCCACCCATACGTTCGGCAATTTTATAACCAATATTACCAGCTGAGATACCTGGGAAGATAAATACAGTCGCTTGACCAGCAACACTCGAACCTGGGGCTTTTAATTTACCTGTGGTAGGAACAAAGGCAGCATCAAATTGCAATTCACCGTCCAAATCCAACTCAGGACGCAATTTTTGAGCAATTTTTGTAGCTTCAACAACCTTATCTACTTTAGGACCAGCACCAGAGCCTTTTGTAGAATAGCTGAGCATCGCTACTTTGGGATCAATACCAAACATTTTAGCAGTACGTGCTGAGTTGATAGCGATTTCTGCCAAGGTTTGAGCATCTGGATCAATGTTGATAGCACAGTCACCAAAAATATAACGCTCTTCACCTTTTACCATCAAGAAGGCACCTGATGTTTTCGATACACCTGGCTCTGTTTTAATGATTTGAAGAGCTGGACGAACTGTTGAAGCGGTTGAATGAATCGCACCAGATACCATACCTTCTACTACGCCCATATATACCAACATAACACCAAAGTAGTTAACATCTTTCAACAACTCATGTGCCTGCTCTTCTGACACCTTACCTTTACGGCGCTCTACCAAAGCAGCTACCATCTCATCATATCTATCATAATGAGCTGGGTCAATAATTTCAAAACCTTCTGTAATCCCTTCAATGTCAAGGTAAATCTTAATACGATCTGGGTTTCCAAGCAAGACGGGTACTACATCCGACTCATTTACCAAACGTTTTGTCGCCTGCAAGATACGTGGTTCTTCACCTTCTGGCAATACGATACGTACTTTTTTACCCTCTAGCTTTGTAGCTAATTGCTCAAAAATTTTCATGAACAAACTCCTTAAATTTATTTACTTATTAACTGATTGATAACAGCCTGAAAATCCTCAGGAAGCGGTGCTTCCAAATCAATCCTTTCGGCTGAAAAAGGATTGTCGAAGGCTAAATTATGACAATGTAAGGCTTGACGTTCTATCCCACATTCCAAACTTCCACCATACATATCATCTCCTAACAACGGAAATCCAATGTGAGAAAAATGAACACGAATCTGATGAGTCCGCCCAGTATGTAGTTGAATATCTACTAAATGAATATCTCCCCAAGATTGTACAACACGATAGGAAGTATGAGCATATTTTCCATTCTTTGTCACACAACGAGTAATGATGCTATCTTCTGGACGACCGATAGGGGCAATAATATCCCCTGTCTCTTCTAGCTGCCCATTCCCCTTCACCAAAGCATAATAACGTTTATGAATAAGCTTGGCCTGTAACTGCTTATCGAGTCGTGCGTGGGCATAGCCGTGCTTGGCAAACAGCATGACGCCTGATGTATCCCTATCCAGACGAGTCACAATATGAACCTGCTTATTCTCATAATTCTGCTCAATAAGATAACCTTTTACAAAATTTGCGATTGTGGATGAATGCAAGGCAGAAGGAATGGAGGCGTAGCCAACCGGCTTATTTATCGCCAGAAAATGGTCGTCTTCATAGACGATATCCAGCGGATAAGAAATCGATTTCAAACTTCCCGTTAAATCCTCCTCAGCTGGTATGTCAATTGTAACCCTATCTCCAATATCTAGCAAGTAAGTTGCATTGCGTTCGATATCATTGACCCAAATATTGCCGCCTGTGTACTTGATTTTGGCCAACAAACCTTTTGAAACACCGTGTTTTTTCAAAAAAGTTTTAATTTTAGTATGCTGGTCCGCAATAAATTCAAACCGCATTACTCCACCTCTCCAATAAAGGCATCCTTCACACGATTCCAAAAACTAGTATGACTCGGTGTTGCAACAAAGTGAATCTTATACTGATCAATCTGGTACTCAATTTTTTCAATGTTGTCATAGACAAAAGTCTTATTGTCCACCGCAATCGAGTAACGGTCACTATGCTTTGGTTCAATCACAATCTTGTCTTTTTTAGGGACAACAACGGATGAACCCAAGGTGCGGTAAACACGATTGTTCAAACTTGCCACTTCTGCAATCTGCAATGCCTCGATTGTTGGATGTAAAACAGCACCACCTAATGACTTGTTATAAGCTGTTGAGCCTGTCGGCGTTGAAACCGAAATTCCATCCCCTCTAAAGCGTTCGAAGGGCACATTGTTAATAATAATATCTGCGACCATGGTCTTAGAAAGACGTTTTACTGTCGCCTCATTTAAGGCACGCGCCTCGACAATGCGGCCATCTGTCATCTTGACCTTAACATTTAAAATCGGATACGATACTCTAGCACCTGTATCAAGCTTAAGATTTTCAATCAGCTTGTCCACTTCAAAATCGCGATAATCTGTATAAAACCCCAAATGACCCGTGTGAATTCCTACAAAACGTACACGATCAATCAACTTTTCATATTTGTGAAAAGCAGATAAAAGCATCCCATCTCCACCGATAGAAATGACAATATCTGGATTTTTAGGAGTCAAAATAAAATTTGCTTCTTTTAACTTTGTCCATAATTCTTTGGACACCGCTTCACTCTTAGGATTTCGACTAGCGAGCAGAGCGATTTTTTTTCTACCTGTATTCTTCATCTGTATCATCACTGTTGCCCACACCGTCATTCAGTTTGCGATAGGCAGGATCAAATAAGGCCTGCGCTTCTTGAATGTCGTTGCGGATTTTTCGCATCTCCTCATCTAATTCATAGGCAATTTTTGCTGTAACTTCCAAGCGTTTCTTGATTTCTTCTGGAAAATTCCCCTTATATTTATAATTCAGAGAATGTTCAATTGTAGCCCAGAAATTCATGGAAAGGGTTCGAATCTGGATCTCTGCCAGAACCGTCTCGTTGCCATTTATAGTATCCACAGGATACTCAATCACCACATGATATGAACGGTAGCCAGAGGCTTTCATATTGTTGATATAATCCCGTTCATGCACAATTTGCATATCCTTGCGTTTCCGCAAAATAGCTAATACTTCTTCAATGTCGTCCACAAATTGAACCATAATCCGAAGACCGGCAATATCTTGCATATCTTGAGCAAGATTTTCCAATTTGATATGTCGCAGGGCCATTTTTTCTTTAATGGATTCAATCGGTTTTACCCGTCCTGTGACAAACTCAATTGGAGAATGCCGATTAGCCTTGCGATACTGCTTGCGAATCCCCCGCAGTTTGATTTTCAATTCACCAACTGTCTGAATATAGGGGTCTAAAAATTCTTCCCAGTTAAAGTCCATACGGCCCCTTTCTTGTCAAAACTTTTAAATTGTATTAGAATAACACAAAGACTAATCTATTATAACACATTGAAAGGGTTTACTGCATGAAAAACCACCTTGAAATTGAGTATAAAACCTTACTGACCAAATCCGAATACAAACGCCTGCTTACTGACTTTTCAGATGTGAGCCCAATTCTTCAAACAAACCACTACATTGATACCCCAGACCTAGATATGAAGAATCACCGCTTTTCACTCCGTATTCGTACATTTGAAGACTCAGCAGAACTAACCTTAAAAATTCCACAAGAAGTCGGAAATCAAGAATATAACCAAGTTCTAGACATCCAAACTGCTTATCATTTACTGGAAAATTTTCAACTACCAGCAGGACAAATTTCTGACATTATTTCTACAACAGAGATTCCACTTGATAAACTTGCTGTCTGGGGAAGCCTCACGACAAAACGCTATGAGAAACAGACATCTATAGGTCTTATGGCCCTCGATGAAAATGATTATGTGGGACAAAAAGATTATGAATTAGAAGTCGAAGTGACCGAAGCAGATGCAGGGAAGATTCTGTTTGATGAATTCCTTAAGAAGAAATCAATTCAATTCAAATATGCTAGTAGTAAGGTCGCACGAACAGCTGCCTACATGAAATAACTATAAAAAATCAGCCAAATAAGGTTGATTTTTTAGTTTCACTACTGAAAATTTTTCATTTTTTTGATAGAATAGAACTATCTATTGTAAAAAATACTTTTATGTCATCATAAAAGCTCAGTGTGTAAAAGGAGTTACTTTAAAATGGTACAACCACTCGGTGAACATAACATTAAATTATTCTCACTCAATAGCAACCGTGATATTGCTGAAAAAATTGCTGATTCTGCTGGAATTCCTCTTGGAAAACTGTCTTCTCGTCAGTTTTCTGATGGTGAGATTCAAATTAACATTGAAGAATCTGTACGTGGCGTAGACGTCTACATTATCCAATCAACAAGCTATCCGGTCAATAACCACTTGTGGGAATTATTGATTATGATCGATGCTTGTAAACGTGCTAGTGCCAACACCATTACAGCGGTCATCCCTTATTTTGGCTATGCTCGCCAAGACCGTACCGCTTCTCCACGCGAACCAATTACAGCTAAATTAGTTGCAAATATGCTGGTTAAAGCTGGTGTCGACCGTGTATTGACTCTTGATTTGCACGCTTCACAAATTCAAGGTTTCTTTGACATTCCAGTGGACAATCTCCTTACAGAACCACTTTTTGCAGCCTACTACATGGAAAAAGGACTCTGCGGAGAAGATGTCGTCATTGTGAGTCCTAAAAATTCTGGTATCAAACGAGCTCGTAATATCGCTGAATTTCTAAATGCACCGATTGCGATTATCGACTACGCTCAAGATGATTCTGAACGTTCTGAAGGCTATATTATTGGTGATGTTGCTGGTAAAAAAGCTATTTTGGTGGACGATATTCTCAATACTGGTCGCACTTTCTCACAAGCTTCAAAAATTGTCCAAGAAGGTGGTGCTACTGAAATTTATGCAGTTGCCAGCCATGGCCTCTTTGCGGGAACTGCAGCCCAACTCTTAGATGAAGCACCAATCAAAGAAATATTAGTTACCGATTCTGTTGCAAGCAAAGAACAGCATCCTAAAAATATCGCCTTCCTAACAGCTAGTGACTTGATTGCAGATGCCATCCACCGCATCCAAGAACATCAGCCACTCAGCCCACTTTTCAAATTTACTAGTCCTGAAAAAGAAAACTAGGAGTAAACTCTTTGATTTATTTAGATAATGCAGCGACCACTGCTCTATCTCCTACTGCACTCCAACGGATGATGGAAGTGGCTCAAGAAAATTATGGAAACCCCTCCAGTATCCATCAAAGCGGTCGGAAAGCCAATCAATGTCTTAGACAAAGTCGTCAAGAGATTGCTCAGATTCTCTCCGCCTCTCCTGAACAAATTATTTTCACATCTGGAGGCTCCGAAGCTGATACATTAGCTATTCAAGGCTATGCACTTGCACATCAATCCAAAGGAAAACACCTGATTACTACGGCTATCGAACACCATGCTGTCCTCCATACCATGCAATATCTAGAGGAGCGGTTTGGGTTCGAGGTAACCTATATCCAACCAGTCGATCAAGTAATCACCGCTCAACAAATTCAGGATGCCCTTCGGCCAGATACTATTTTAGTCAGCGTCATGTTTTCTAACAATGAGACTGGTCAGCTACTTCCCATCAAGGAAATTGGAGAGCTTCTAGCCGATCATCAGGCCGTCTTTCATGTAGATGCTGTCCAAACAATTGGAAAAATTGCAATTTCTCCCTCTGACTACGGAATTGACTTGCTCGCGGCTTCTGCCCATAAATTCCATGGTCCAAAGGGGATGGGATTCCTGTATAGTAAAGTTCATAAATTTGATTCCTTGATCCACGGCGGAAAGCAGGAACAGCAACATCGAGCAGGTACTGAGAATCTCCCTGCTATTGCTGCTATGGCGACTGCCCTAACAGAACAATATGAGTCCTTAGATACGCATCATCAACATGTCAGTGAACTGCGACAACATATTATCGAGGGATTGTCTGGCTTAGACTATTATCTCAATCAGGCTGGACCTCATCTCCCTCATGTCCTTAATATCGGTTTTCCTGGTAAACTTAATGAACAACTCCTTATGCAACTAGATTTAGCAGGTATCGCTGTTTCTAGTGGTTCTGCATGTACGGCAGGTGTTGTCCAAAATAGCCATGTTTTAGAAGCTATGTATGGAAAAGACTCCCATCGTCTGAAAGAATCCATTCGTATCAGCCTATCTGAAATCAATACAAAAGAAGAGATAGATACTCTTATCATCGAACTAAAGAAAATACTTGGAGGTTAAAATGGCATTCCAACAATCAGTTACCTTAAAAGATTGTAATTTTACTTATCACATTAACCCTGCTATCAAAAAATATACACTCCGTGATAACACCTTTGAACAAAGCAAAGCAGGTCACTATCAGCTTACACGTCTTCTGGAAGAAATTCCAAATTCAAACCAAGGATTCCTCTTGAAAATTATTATCAATCAAGACCTAACAGGTTTTAAAATTAACATTACCGACAAGTCTGGTCTTCATCTGGTAAACATTTTTAAGCCAGAAAGTAACAAGGTTATTCAAGAAAAATTCTATTTCCTCATGGATAGCTTGATTGACCGTGACATCTTTACAAAAGAGGGTTAGTATGATTGAAATTCACTATCTTGACGCTTACAAGCAAGAACGTATCCAAACATTTGAGAATAAAGATGCAGCCATTCTGGCTTTTTCCGGTTGCTTAACCCTCCCAGACTATTATCCAGTTACCAGCATTACACAAGACGGACAAGCTCTGGATTACAAAGGGACAATCGGGGATCTCTATCGCTATTTACAAACACTAGATTAGACAGTTTCCTGTTTAATCTTTTTTTAAAATCAATCTGTTGATTTTTTCACAAACTTGGACTAGAATAGAATAAAGAACTGTTTAATATATAAATAATCAATAAAGCGTATTCTATCGAAATAAAGGAGTCTAAAGTGAAAAACGATAAAAAATCTGATATTCCACGCGCAACTGCCAAACGTCTCTCCCTCTACTATCGCATTTTTAAACGTTTCTATGCAGGAAATATTGAAAAAGCTAGTTCAAAAGAAATTGCTGAAGCTATCGGAATCGACTCAGCTACCGTCCGCCGAGATTTTTCCTATTTTGGAGAGCTTGGTCGTCGTGGCTTTGGCTACAATGTCAAAGAGTTGATGGATTTCTTTGCGGATATTCTAAATGATACCTCCATCACCAATGTTATGCTTGTTGGAGTTGGGAATATGGGGCGGGCCTTGCTACACTATCGCTTCCACGAACGAAATAAAATGAAAATAGTCATGGCTTTTGAGGCAGATGATAATCCAGCTGTTGGAACGACAGATGAAAATATCCCAATCCATGCAATCTCAGAAATCAAGGAACGTATCAGCGAAGCAAACTCTCAGACAGCCATTCTAACGGTACCCAGCGTCAAGGCACAAGAAGTGACCGATATTCTTGTTGAAGCTGGTGTTAAGGGGATTCTGAGCTTTTCGCCAGTTAACTTGTCTGTCCCAAAAGATGTCGTTGTTCAGTATGTTGATTTGACTAGTGAATTACAAACACTACTCTACTTTATGCGAAAAGGATAAGCAATGAAAAAACCAGTTATTGGTATTTCTGGAAATGAATATAAAACAGGGGATCATACAGAACCCCTGCTTTCTTATACTCAGACTTGCCTCGTACAAGCTATTGAAGATGCTGGCGGACTCCCACTCATCCTTCCTGTTACAGAGCCTGATTTGGCAAAATATTATATCCATCTTATTGATAAACTCATCCTAACAGGAGGACAAAATGTCCAGCCAAGTTACTATCACGAAGAAAGGACTATTGACAGCGATAATTATTTACCAAAGCGTGACGAGTTTGAATTAGCCCTCATAAGGGCTGCCCAAGAAAATCAGAAACCTATCTTCGGTATCTGCCGAGGTCTACAGCTCTACAATGTAGCTCAAGGTGGTAGCCTTCATCAATCAATTTCTGAACATTGGCAAGACATAGACGGACAAGAAGTCAGTCAAACGATTCAACTGACTCAAAATAGTCCACTTTACGACATATATAAGTCCGATCCGAGTGTAAACTCATTTCACCGCCAGGCTATCAAAGACTTAGCACCTGACTTAGAAATCATTGCACTATCAGATAATCAATAGATTATTGAAGCAGTTCATTCAGCCTACCCAACTAAATTTTTAGGGGTTCAATGGCATCCTGAACTACTCTACGGTAAACGTGAGATTGAAAAAGATCTCTTCCACTATATTGTCAATAAACTTTAAAATAACTCACTTTCTTCTCTGAAAGAATAGTAATCCTTATTTCCAACAATTAAATGATCTAATAATACCAGTCCTAGCTTTTCGCAGGACTCTTTTAAATTCTCCGTAAATAGCAAATCATTCCTACTCGGTTGTACTGAACCCGACGGGTGGTTATGAACGATGATAATCGATGTTGCCATACATTTTACTGCGTAATGCAAAATTTCACGTGGTTCTGCAATGCTACGATTAACACTCCCAATAAAAATCGTTTTTTGACTGATAATCTGGTTCTGTGTATTGAGATAAAGTGCAACTAGATGCTCCTGCTTCTTATGCCCGATTTCATGAATCATCTTACGTCCCAACTTCTCACTTCCCAAAATTCTCTCATTTAAGAGTAGCTCTGATTGATTGATACGTTTTCCAAGTTCAATCATAGCCTTAATTTCAATCGCCTTAACGCGCCCAATTCCAGTCAAACTTTGCAATTCTTCAATTGATAATTCTCTTAGAGCCGCTAAACTCTCCAAACGATTCAATAATTTATTGGAGAGAATAGAAACAGGTTCTTTTTTTGTCCCAGTTCTAATAAAAATTGCTAGTAATTCCTGATTACTGAGACGCTCAGCTCCAACTTCTACTAAACGTTCTCTAGGTAGAATGGCCTCTTCTTTAAATTCAATTTGATACATAATTTCCTCCTCACCTATCTATTCGTAAAATCTTGCAAAAAAAGAAGCCATATAAAACCAAAGAATATCTCCTCAGTTCTATACCACTTCTTTATTCTTAATATATAGATGTTTTATTGTCCATAATCATACTGATTATAACTCTTATTGAAGGAATCTAAGATGTCTTTTGCCGTTTCATTATATGGAGTGGTTGATTCAAGAACTCCTTTTACAACAATACGTTGCGTAGCATAATAGTCCGTACATGTCACTAACGTAACTTCTGTACGTCCTTCTACATCATCAATGACATAGACACTTTCAGGCGAAACAATTTCCACACTATCAATAACGTAGGTGTAAACATTGGTCTTGTCAGTAATATAGATTTTCATGCCGTTTTTAGCACGATCAAGCGGTGAAAAGAGAACATCTGCCGCACCAGTTACACCAAAAATATGGTGGCTGGCCAACGCATAATTTCCTTTCCCCATCTCTTGGTTTTCCTTCATGGTACCAGCTCCATACATGAGCGAAGTATTGAAGACCCCTTTAAAAATAGGAAGGTTGATACCAAGCTCGGGAACCGCAATTCCACCAATTACAGGTAAGCGTTGTGCATCCCACTGAGCTGCTAAAATAGCCTCTGTAGAAATAGACTGAACCTGATCGAAATCAAATGTTGTCTCAGCCTGTTTATTCTTTTCGATATCCTCTGTCGTAACATTGCTAATCTGGTATTTATTCGTATTCCAGCCGATAATAAAATTACGGATAGAGGTGTTGAATATCAACGCTAGGGAAATCAGTATCAATACAACTGTTAAAAGATTGCGCCAAAAAGAACCTTTACGCTTCTTCTTTTTTTCACGTTTTGACATGATTATTTATTCCTTTTCTTCTTTAATTTCGGCAGCATCTACCAAGGCAAAGGTCATGATTTTCGCTTCATCATTCAAGCGCATCACTTTTACACCCATGGTTGAACGACCAGTTTGAGAGATATTGGCAACACTTGTACGAATAATCACGCCAGTATCAGTAATAACCATAATATCTTCATCACCAGATACCGTTGTCAAACCTGCTAGAGAGCCATTCTTATCAGCAACTTTAAGAGTCTTGATACCCTTACCACCACGACCTTTGGTTGGATACTCACTGGCTGGTGTACGTTTACCAAAACCTTTTTCCGTCAATACGAGTACTTCTTGGTCATCAGAAATCATAGTAGCGCCAACTAACTGGTCTCCCTCGCGTAAATTGATACCACGAACACCTGTTGCTGTACGGCCCATATTACGAACATCTGTTTCAGTGAAACGTACAGAATAACCGAACTTAGTCCCCATAATAATGTCTGCTTGACCATTTGTTAAGAAAACATTGATGAGTTCATCGTCTTCTTTCAAATTCAAAGCTTTCAGACCGCTCTGGCGAATATTGGCAAATTCTGACACACTAGTCCGTTTTACAACACCTTGGCGGGTTGCAAAGAAGAGATAACTATCTGCCTCCTGGTCCTTAGTTACATTGATGATGGTTTGAATTGCCTCGTTTTCTTCCAATTTAAGCAAATTGACTACTGGAAGTCCCTTTGCAGTACGACCATATTCTGGGATTTCATAGCCTTTGAGACGGTAAACACGTCCCTTGTTAGTGAAGAAGAGCAAGCGATCATGAGTGCTTGTAGAAACTAATTCTCGTACAAAATCATCATCCTTGACGCCAGTTCCTTGAACCCCACGTCCTCCACGCTTCTGAGCTTGAAACTCATCCTGTGCTAAACGCTTGATGTAGCCTTGATTTGACAAGGTGATTAAAACATCCGTTTCTTCAATCAAGTCCTCATCTTCAAGGGAAAGAACTTCACCAACCATCAATTCTGTACGGCGTGGGTCAGCATATTTACGTTTGACTTCTTCTAATTCGTCTTTAATAATCTGAACAACACGCTCAGGCTTAGCTAGAATATCAGCCAAATCTGCAATCAATGCCACTAACTCATCATATTCTGATTGAATCTTGTCGCGTTCCAAACCTGTTAAACGACGAAGACGCATATCAAGAATAGCCTGACTCTGACGTTCAGAAAGGTCAAATTTCTCCATCAATTCAGCTTGAGCAATAGCATCAGTTTCTGAATTACGGATAATACGAATGACTTCATCAATATGGTCAAGTGCAATCAGCAAGCCTTCTAAGATATGAGCACGCGCTTCAGCCTTTTCTTTATCAAATCGTGTACGGCGAGTGACTACTTCTTTTTGGTGTTCAATATAAGACTCTAGAATCTGACGTACAGAAAGGATTTTCGGTACACCATTTTGGATGGCCAACATGTTGAAACTAAAGTTGGTTTGAAGCTGTGTTTGTTTAAACAAATTATTCAAGATGACGTTGGCTGAGGCATCACGACGAACTTCGATAACAAATCGTACACCCTCACGGTTGGATTCGTCTCGAACAGCAGTGATTCCTTCAATACGTTTTTCTTGGACTAATTTGACAATATGTTCTTGAACCTTGGACTTATTGACCATGTATGGAAACTCTGTAACAACAATGCGTTCACGACCATTTCCATATTCTTCAATTTCTGTGCGGGAACGAAGAACTATTGAACCTTTACCAGTTTCATAAGCACGGTGAATTCCAGATTTCCCCATAACCAAGGCACCTGTCGGAAAATCTGGTCCAGGCAAGACTTCCATAATCTCACGTGTTGTTACCTCGGGATTGTCCATAACCAGCTTAACTGCCTCGATAGTCTCACCCAAGTTGTGTGGAGGAATGTTGGTAGCCATACCAACGGCGATACCAGTCGTTCCGTTAACTAGAAGGTTAGGGAAACGAGCAGGTAAAACCTCAGGCTCACGTTCACTCGCGTCATAGTTATCCGCAAAATTTACCGTATTCTTGTTAATATCACGAAGCATTTCAAGCGCAATCTTGCTCATGCGTGCTTCTGTATAACGCTGAGCGGCTGCTCCGTCGCCATCCATGGAACCAAAGTTTCCGTGACCATCAACTAACATGTGACGGTAGCTCCACCATTGTGCCATACGAACCATTGCTTCGTAAATCGCACTATCTCCATGCGGGTGATATTTACCCATAACATCCCCTGTGATACGGGCTGATTTTTTATGTGGTTTATCCGGTGTAATTCCTAATTCATTCATCCCATACAAAATACGGCGATGAACCGGCTTCAGACCATCACGTACATCAGGCAGAGCACGTGAAACGATAACACTCATCGCATAGTCGATGAAGGATGATTTCATCTCATTGGTCAGATTAACCGTTACTAAATTTTTATCTTGCATTATATGCCTCTTTCAACAGTCATTGTGCTTCTATTATACCATATTGGCGAATAAATTTCTTTGTTGGAAACTAGCATGTAAACATTTTCAAAGGCGCTTTCACAAGTGACAAAAAGCTTAAAACATGCTAGAATGTATTATGGTCGGGATGAAGTCATCCCCAAATAAAACTAAGGAGATGTTTAGCAATGACTGCAACTAAACAACACAAAAAAGTAATCCTTGTCGGTGACGGTGCCGTAGGTTCTGCTTATGCTTATGCTCTTGTTAACCAAGGGATTGGTCAAGAATTGGGTATCATCGATATCAACAAAGACCGTACTCAAGGTGATGCAGAAGACTTGAGCCACGCATTGGCCTTCACATTCCCTAAAAAAATCTACTCTGCTGAGTATTCAGATGCTCATGACGCAGACTTGGTTGTATTGACAGCTGGTTTGCCACAAAAACCAGGTGAAACTCGCCTTGAATTGGTAGAGAAAAACCTTCGTATCAACCAACAAATCGTTACAGAAATCGTTAACTCTGGTTTCAACGGTATCTTCCTTGTTGCGGCTAACCCTGTTGACGTATTGACTTACTCAACTTGGAAATTCTCTGGTTTCCCTAAAGAGCGTGTTATCGGTTCTGGTACTTCTCTTGACTCAGCTCGTTTCCGTCAAGCATTGGCTGAGAAAATCGGTATCGACGCACGTTCAGTTCACGCTTACATCATGGGTGAGCACGGTGACTCAGAATTTGCAGTTTGGTCACATGCCAACGTTGCTGGTGTGAAATTGTACGACTGGTTGCAAGATAACCGCGATATTGATGAGCAGGGTCTTGTTGACTTGTTTGTATCTGTTCGTGATGCAGCCTACTCAATCATCAACAAAAAAGGTGCAACTTACTACGGTATCGGTGTTGCACTTGCACGTATCACTAAAGCAATCTTTGATGATGAAAATGCAGTACTTCCATTGTCAGTTTACCAAGCTGGCCAATACGAAGGTGTTGAAGATGTCTTCATCGGTCAACCTGCTATCATCGGTGCCCACGGTATCGTTCGTCCAGTCAATATCCCATTGAGCGAAGCTGAATTGCAAAAAATGCAAGCATCTGCTAAACAATTGAAAGACATCATCGATAATGCTTTCGCAAACCCAGAAATTGCAGCTGGTGTAAAAAACTAATTATATAAAATAGTAAAAAAGGTGAGCAATAGCTCGCCTTTTTTACTTTCTAATATCATAACGTAACATAGCAATTCCATCTGTGACAGTTGACTCTACCAAGAGCAATTTCTTTTCTTCCAAAAGTGAGGCGAAAAGTGGAATACCGTCACCCAAAATAGTAGGAATAATCCCAATAATAAGGTGATCAATCACTCCCGCCTCTAAACAATCCTGAACCAGACTTGCCCCACCAAACAACCAAATATCTCCACCTTCTTGAGAGCGAAGTTCCATAATCTCCCCGATGACGTCCCTTACGAAACGCACATTACCATAGTCCGTCTGCTCAGTATGACTCGCAACGATAAATTGCTTTTCCTGATGTCCTTCAATCATTTCCAACGGACAATCTTCTAATGATTTTCTCCCCATCACAACTGTATCACAGTTGTTAAAGAATTTTTGATTATCAAACTGTAAGACCGTATCGTATTTATCGGTACCATGTCCTTCAATCCAATCGTAGCTTCCATCCTTACGTGCAATAAATCCATCTAAACTCATTGCAATATTTAACACCAATCGTCTCACAATTAACCTCATTTCATACCTTAGTGACAAACTATTATACCAGTCATTCTTCCTATTCTCAACCAAAAGTCCCTGTAACTCCTCTTCCTTTGAATAGGACAATTATTCATTTCCTGTATAGCAAAGAACATGATAAAAAGGTCCACTGGACCTTTCAAAACCTAGACAAATTCCTAAAAATATATAAAAAATTGAAGAAGTTTGCGAAAGATAGCAAGTCATTAAACTCTTAGAAACATTGATATTTCGGCGTTTCTGAGAGCTTTTTTATTTTCAACATAAAGAAAAAAAGATTGAAGAAAATTGACCAAAATGGACTTTTTCTTCAATCTGAAAGGTCCACCGGACCTTATTCGCTTTCGTATTTTCAAGCTCATGATAAAAAGGTCCACTGGACCTTTTTATTTAGATTTGATATAGTTGATACCGTCTGCCTTAGGAGCGACTGCTTTACCAAAGAAAGCAGACAGGGCAATAACAGTAATCAAATATGGTGCAATTTGAAGATAAACCGTTGGAATATCTTTCAATCCTGGTAATTGTCCACCCACTACTGCTAAACTTTGCGAAAGACCGAAGAATAGACTGGCAAGCATAGCGCCAATTGGATTCCACTTACCGAAAATTACAGCTGCTAGAGCGATGAAACCTGAACCTACGATTGTTGTTGCAGAGAAGTTGATATTCACTGATTGAGCACTTACAGCTCCACCAACACCACCAAGGAAACCAGCAATCAACACACCTGCATAACGCATAGCGTAGACATTGATTCCCAAAGTATCCGCTGCCTGCGGATGTTCACCTACTGAACGAAGGCGCAAACCGAACTTGGTTTTATAAAGGATGAACCAAGCAAGAAATGCTGTTGCAATAGCTAAATAACCCATCAAGCTTGTATTTTTGAAGAAAATTTCACCAATGATTGGAATATCTGCCAAGATAGGGAATGAAAATTTACCAAATGATTCAGTAATACTATCAGTTTGACCCTTATTATAGATAACCTTGACTAGGAAAACTCCCAATGCTGGAGCCAAAAGGTTCAACACCGTACCTGAGACAACGTGGTCTGCACGGAAATTAATCGTCGCCATCGCATGAATAGCGGCAAAGATAACACCAGCAAGACCTCCTACAATAACAGCTAATAATGGAGTAGCATTACCAAATGTCCCTGCAAATTCGATATTGAAAACAACACCAGCAAAGGCACCGATAACCATGATTCCTTCTAGACCAACGTTTACAATACCACCGCGTTCAGAGAAAACTCCTCCAAGACTGGTAAAGATTAAGGGTGCTGAATAAATCAACATTTGCGAAATGAGTAAGGCAAGAATTGAAACATTCATCTTATTTCGCTCCTTTCGCTTTATTTCTAGATTTTAATAATTGTTCAAAAATAAATTTCACACCGATAAAGAAAATGATTGATGCAGTAACAACGTTGATCAATTCAGGTGGAATCTGTGCACGTACCATACCTGGGGCACCGACAGAAAGAACACCGAATAGAAAGGCAGCCAATGGAATACCTAACGGTGAATTAGAAGCTAAAAGCGCTACTGACATACCATTAAAACCAATATCCAAGTTACCGCTTTGGATGTAAACGTTTTGGAAAGTACCCAAACCTTGGATAGCTCCCCCAAGACCCGCAAGAGCACCTGAAATAATCATAGATAGAATAATTGTACGTTTCGCAGACATACCCGCATAATCCGATGCTGTTGGGTTAAGCCCCACTGAGCGAATCTCAAAACCAAGAGTCGTTTTGGTCAATAGGAACCAAATCACAAAAACTGCAATAATGGCAAAGAAAATACCAATATTCATACGTGAGTTATCTGTCAATGCACGGAGCCACTCTGTTTGGTAAGAGGCATTTGCTGACACGTTAACTGTCGAGTCTGTATTCTTCATCAAACTATCTGCAAATACATCACGAATGATATAGTTACATGAATAGAGTAAGATGTAGTTCATCATAATCGTAACGATCACTTCACTTGTTCCCAAATAGGCACGTAGAATACCTGGAATAGCTCCAGCAATACCGCCTGCCAACATAGCAATCAAGACTGTTCCCAAAATCAAAACTGGACGTGGTAAGTCAGGATTCGCCAAGGCAAACCATCCAGCAAAAACCCAACCAACATAGGCCTGACCAGACAAACCAACGTTGAAGAAACCTGCACGACTAGCTACTGCGAAACCAAGAGCAGTGAAAACAAGTGGTGCCATTGCACGGAAAATTTCACCAATTGATTTGATATTACCAAAAGCTGAATAGAATAACTCTTCATAGCCCCAAATTGGATCGTAGCCAAAAACAAGCATGACAATCGCTCCAAGTAGGATACCGCTGACCACAGCCATTAATGGAAGGGTCAAATTCTTATATTTATTAAGCATGTTCTTCTCCCTTCTCAATATGTCCACCTGCCATCAAGACACCTAACTCTTGTTTATTGGTCTTAGCAGGTTCAACAATACCATGGATGACACCATCATGGATAACAGCAATTCTATCTGATACATCCAAAATTTCATCCAATTCGAAGCTGACAACAAGAACAGCCTTACCCTTATCACGTTCTGCAATGAGACGCTTACGAATATACTCAATAGCACCAACGTCCAAACCGCGTGTTGGTTGGCTAACAATGAAAAGGTCTGGGTTGCGATCGATTTCACGCGCGATGATAGCTTTTTGCTGGTTACCACCTGAAAGAGCCTTGATTGGAACGAGTTCACTCGCCCCACGAACGTCAAATTCTTCCATTAACGCGCGTGCTTTTTCATTAATGATATTATAGTTCAAGATACCATTTTTTGAAATCGGTTCTTTATAGTAAGTTTGAAGCGCAAAGTTCTCAGCAACAGTCATCGGAAGAACGAGTCCATCGCGATGGCGATCTTCGGGAACGTGGCTCACTTGCATTTCTGTAATTTTACGTGGAGTTTTACCAACTACCTCCTCACCTTTGATAGTGATTGAGCCAGATTTTACCTTACGTAAGCCAGTGATTGCCTGAATCAACTCACTTTGACCGTTTCCGTCGATACCGGCAATACCAACAACCTCACCTGCTCGAACATCAAGCGACAAGCCCTTAACTGCTGGAATACCACGGTTTTCATTGACAACCAAATCCTTAATTGATAAAATGACTTCTTTAGGATTTGCTTCAACTTTCTCTGTTTTAAAGGAAACGGAACGTCCAACCATCCACTCAGCCAAATCTTGGTTTGTTGCTCCTTCAACGGCAACTGTTTCGATTGATTTACCTCGACGAATAACTGTTACACTATCGGCAACTGCACGAATTTCATCCAATTTGTGCGTAATCAAAATAATAGATTTACCTTCTTCAACCAAGGCTTTCATAATTTTCAAGAGCTCTGCAATTTCCGCAGGGGTCAATACAGCTGTCGGCTCATCAAAAATTAAAAGGTCGGCTCCACGGTAAAGTGTTTTAAGGATTTCTACACGTTGCTGTGCACCCACAGAAATATCTGCAACCTTTGCAGTTGGATCAACTTCAAGACCATACTTAGCAGAAAGTTCTTTTATTTCTGCGATAGCTTTTTTAAGGTCAATCACGCCACCTTTGGTAGTTTCAGAACCAAGAATGATATTCTCGGCAACTGTGAAAGCATCAACCAACATAAAATGTTGGTGCACCATACCAATACCCAATTGGGCAGCTTTGGATGGAGAGTCAATCTTCACGGATTGACCGTTGATAACAATTTCACCGCTTGTAGGTTCCAACAAGCCAGCAAGCATGTTCATCAGAGTAGATTTACCCGCACCATTCTCACCAAGAAGGGCATGGATTTCACCACGTCTGACATTCAAATTGATGTGGTCATTTGCTACAAATTCACCAAATATCTTAGTGATATTGCGCATTTCAATGACATAATCCTTAGTCATAATCTATTATCCTTTCTGACTATAGCCTTCTGAAAATTCTTCAGTACTACTTTGAGTACTTAAAAACTCTTCATCAACTATACCATTTTTGTCAGTAAAACCTACCATAGCTGATAGGCTTTACTGAGAAAAATCTCAGCCCGAAAACGGCGCCCCGTCGGGTCGCCGAATCGGAATTGTCAAAAAGAAATTCATTAAGGTTTTTCAGGAACTTCTACTTTGCCATCCAAAATTGCTTGTTTAGCATCTGCAACTGCTTTAGAAGCATCTTCTGAAAGGTTAGTTTCCGCCAATTCAACACCTTTATCTTTCAATGAGAATTGAAGTACTTTACCGCCAGGGAAATCACCTGCAGCTGCCTTAGTTGCAATATCTTTAACTGAAGTACCAACTTGTTTCAATGTTGAAGCCAATACAAAGTTAGAAGACTTACCATCTTTAGAAGTGTATGTACCTTCTGCTGATTGGTCACGGTCAACACCGATTACCCAAACTTTATCTGCTTCATTACGAGTTTCGTTTTCTGCTTTAGCAGCTGCAAATACACCGTTACCAGTACCACCAGAAGCGTGGAAGATAACATCTGCACCTGCAGCATATTGAGCAGCTGCAAGAGTTTGACCTTTGGCAGCATCACCAAATGAACCTGCATAGTCAATTGTAATCTTGATGTCTTTGTTTACAGACTTAGCACCAGCAACGAAGCCAGCTTCAAAGCGATCGATGATAACACCTTCCATACCACCGATGAAACCTACGTGATTTGTTTTAGTTGATTTAGCTGCAGCAACACCAGCAAGATATGATGCTTCATGGTCTGCGAAACCTACGCTAACTACATTGTCTTGATCTGGAACAACACTATCCACGATTACATAGTGTGTATTAGGATTATTTGGTGCAACCTCAGCAATCGCACTCTCCAAGGCAAAACCAATACCGAACACAAGATTGTAACCACCAGCAACAGCTGAATCAAGGTTTGTGATATAATCTGATTCACTAGCTGATTGGAAGTAATCGTAGCCATTACCTTTGGAAAGACTAGCTGCTTTACCCCACTCTTGAAGACCTTCCCAAGCAGATTGGTTAAATGAACGGTCATCAACACCACCAATGTCAGTAACGATAGCAGCTTTCACAGATGTGTCCGCTGATGAAGATGCTTCTGAGCTACTGCTTTTTGAAGCACGGTTACCACATGCAGCCAAAGATACAGCCGCAACAGCTGCTAGACCAAGTCCTACAAGTTTCTTGTTCATTTCTGAACCCTCCTAAAAATCTTTTTGCAACTAAATTGTTGCAGAGTAATATTGCTACAGTCAAATGACTGTCATACAGACTATGTTAAGTCTGTAAAGGAATATGGTAGTAATTCCCCGACTGTCGTCTCGACTGTCGATTTATCTTTAGCGACCAAGGTCACTTTTAAATCCTTATCAAAAAATTCTGCCATAACTTGGCGACAAGCTCCACAAGGAGATATTGGTTTTTCTGTTTTACCATAAATTACGATTTCAGAAAAATCTTTCACACCTTCAGAAATGGCCTTGAAAATAGCTGTCCTTTCAGCGCAATTGGTCAAACCAAAACTTGCATTTTCAATGTTTACACCTGTAAATATTTCCCCAGTCTTAGCTACAAGAACTGCACTAACTGGAAACTTTGAGTACGGTACGTATGCTTTTTGACTGTTTTTTACAGCTAATTCAATTAAATCAATAGTCTCCATCCGCCTGTGCTCCATTCATGATTGCCACGCCTGATGACGCACCAATACGAGACGCTCCTGCTTCGATAAAAGCAATAGCATCTTCATACGAACGTGCACCACCAGAAGCCTTCACTCCCATGTCAGGACCTACTGTTTTTCTCATCAAGGCAACATCCGCTACTGTAGCACCACCTGTAGAAAATCCTGTAGATGTTTTAACATAGTCCGCACCAGCTTCTTGAGATAATTGACAAGCCTTCACTTTCTCATCGTCAGTAAGGAGACATGCTTCAATGATAACTTTGACTAGTTTATCACCACTTGCTTCTACAACAGCTTTAATATCCTCCAAAACCAAATCGTAATTTCCAGTTTTCAGAGCACCGATATTGATAACCATGTCAATCTCATCTGCTCCATTTGAAATTGCGTCTTTTGTTTCGAATGCTTTTACAGCAGGTGTGTTTGCTCCGAGAGGGAAACCAATAACCGTACAAACTTTTACATCACTATCTTTCAAGCTTTCAGCTGCTAAAGCAACCCAAGTTGGGTTAACACAGACACTTGCAAAATCATATTCTTTTGCTTCTGCTAAAATTTTTTCAACCTGCTCTTGTGTTGTCTCAGGTTTCAAGATTGTGTGGTCAATATATTTATTCAATTTCATAGCTTTCTCCGTACATTAAGAAATAATCTCGATGATTTCTTTCGTTTTTACACTTTCTTTATCTATTTTAACATTTTTTTGGAAATTTGTAAGCATGTTTTCCGAAATATTTTCATTGGCATAAATCGTTGCGATTTGTTCGCCTTTAGAAACAGCTTCCCCCACTTTCTTATGGAAAACAATACCTGTTTCATAATCTAAATTGTCAGTCTTGACTGCACGACCTGCACCAAGTTTCATTGCAAAGAGACCAAATTCCAAAGCAGGAAGCCCCACAATATAGCCATCCTCTTCCGCAAGAACTGGAACTTGCTGTGTAACCTGAACTGGGCGATATAAATCTTCTAAGTCACCACCTTGAGCACGGACCATCTCTTCAAATTTCTTCAATGCTGCACCATTGTCAATATGTTGGCGTACTTCTTCAATGCTTTTCTCAACATTAGCAAGCCCCAACATAATTTGGGCTAGTTCACAGATAAATTCGGTAACATCTTCTCGACCTTTACCCTGTAAAATTTCAATAGCCTCTAAAATTTCCAAACGATTTCCAATCGAAGTTCCAACTGGTTGAGACATGTTAGTTAAAACAGCAACTGTCTTACGACCAACCGCCTTCCCAAGATCCACCATGGTTTGAGCTAGAACCCGTGCCTCTTCAACAGTCTTCATGAAGGCACCTTCTCCCACCGTGACATCTAGAAGAATCGCATCCGCACCTGCGGCAATTTTCTTAGACATTACCGAGCTGGCAATCAGCGGAATAATGTCAACGGTTGCTGTCACGTCACGAAGGGCATAGAGTAGTTTATCAGCTTTGACAAGATTATCTGACTGACCAATAACCGCAACACCAGTATCTTGAACTTGCTTGATGAAATCTGCTTGGCTAACTTCAATCTGGTATCCTTTGATTGACTCTAACTTATCCAAGGTTCCACCAGTATGACCAAGCCCACGACCGCTCATCTTTGCAACTGGAATATCAAAACTTGCTACCAATGGCGCTAAGATGAGTGTAACCTTATCTCCGACACCACCTGTAGAATGCTTATCTACCTTGATGCCTGGAATTGCAGACAAATCAATCTGTTCACCCGTTGCAACCATGGACATTGTCAAATCAGAAATCTCACGTGTTGACATCCCTTTAAAATAAATCGCCATCGCCAAGGCTGACATTTGATAATCCGGTACTGTCCCAGCTACATATCCATCAATCAACCATTTGATTTCTTCAGACGATAGTTCTAAGCCATCACGCTTTTTTTGAATTAAATCAACTGCTCTCATTCTTTCACACTTTCAAGGATGTAGTAACCCTTATCTTTCTTTATAATCTGGCAGTTGCCGAACACCTCTTCCATCTTAGCTTTAGCACTCGGAGCACCTTGTTTCTTTTGAATGACAATGGACAAGGTTCCGTGTGCCTCTAAGCGTTGAAAGGCCCCAGCAATTACTTCATGTACAACCGATTTTCCGGCTCGAATAGGTGGATTTGAAACAATATGATTGAATGTTTCGTCCACGTTTTCGTAGATATTGGATTGATAAATTTTAGCGATAACACCATTCCTCTCTGCATTTTTTGTAGCTAAATCCAAAGCTCTGCTATTAATATCAATCAGTGTTGTCTTGGTGCTAAACACCTTAGCAAGTGTCAAACCAATTGGTCCATAACCACAGCCAACATCCAACACTGATGCCCCTTTTTCAAAATAAAGGGTTTTTAAAAGCACTTGACTACCATAATCAACCATCTTCTTGCTAAAAACACCTGCATCTGTCATGAAAGACATTGGGGTGTCTAGTAAGTTTACGTGGATTTCATGAATATCATGTGCTATTGTAGGATTTTTTTCGTAATACATATTGGACATGTACTTATTATAACATTTCCTAAAAACGTTTTCAAGAGTTTTTCTTACATGAAAAATATGATAAAATGAAATCGATATTGAAACGCTTACCTATAGGAAGAATTATGTATGAAAAATGAATTTTTAAATTTTGAACAAATTGACCGAGCCACTTGGCAACAACTACATCGTAAAACTACCATTCCACTTAGTCAAAGCGAACTAAATTCTATTAAAAGTTTTAACGACCGCATCCAATTACATGAGGTTTCTGACATCTATCTTCCTTTGGTTAATCTTATCCATATCTATCGGAAAGCACGCAAAGACCTAAATTTTACGAAGAGTTTATTTCTACAGAAAACTATCAAGCCTCAACCATTTATCATTGGCGTTTCTGGAAGTGTTGCTGTCGGCAAATCAACAACTAGTAGATTGCTGCAAATTCTTATCGCTCGGACATTTAAACACGCCAAGGTTGAATTAGTGACAACGGATGGATTTCTCCATCCAAATGCGGTTTTAGAAGAACGGCAACTGTTAAATAAAAAGGGGTTTCCTGAGTCCTATGACATGGAGAAATTGATTGATTTCCTTGATAAGATAAAAAACGGCTACGACTGCCAAATTCCTGTCTATTCACATGAAATCTATGATATTGTCCCCAACAAAACTCAGGAGATTAAGTCTCCAGATTTCTTGATTGTTGAAGGAATCAATGTATTTCAAAATCCACAAAACCAGCGCCTCTATGTCAGTGACTATTTTGACCTATCTATATACGTTGACGCTGATGTGGAACATATTGAAACCTGGTACTTGGAGCGATTCCAAAAATTATTGACATTGGCAAAAAATGACCCTAACAACTATTACCATCGTTTTACCCAAATGACATACCCTGAGATTCTATCTATTGCCCAGAATACTTGGAAAAACATTAATCTAGCTAACTTAGAAAAATTCATTGAACCAACCAGAAACCGTGCTGATATTATTCTTCATAAGGCCGAAAACCATGAGATTGATAAAATTTATCTAAAAAAATAAATTTCACTTGTCAAAAATACTCTTTTCAGATATAATGGTATAGTTAGTACAAGAAAGGGTGGAGGTGAAACCATTGGCAAACATTAAGTCAGCTATCAAACGCGCTGAATTGAACGTTAAACAAAACGAGAAAAACTCAGCACAAAAATCAGCTATGCGTACTGCAATCAAAGCATTTGAAGCTAACCCATCTGAAGAGCTTTTCCGTGCTGCTAGTTCAGCAATCGATAAAGCAGAAACTAAAGGTTTGATTCACAAAAACAAAGCAAGCCGCGATAAAGCACGTCTTGCATCAAAACTTGCTTAATTAAAAAAGAAACCTTTGGGTTTCCTTTTTTTTTATTTTTTCCATCATAAGGAGGCGGGACAAAGTGGATTAGTTTTTCCCTCGATGAATAACATCATTAACTCGTCAACCACAAAGCCCTCACTAAGATTATACACCTAGTGAGGGCTTTGTGTTCGTTTTCATTATTCTGTGGGTGAAGGCGGAGCCATCATGGATGTCTTTCTCGCTCCCTATTTTTTTTATTATTAGGGAAGAACACGTTCCTTAAGATTCAAACTAATTCGTTAGAACCAATCTGCCAGTTCAAATGTATAGGTTTGATCATTATAATAGTACTGATACTCTCCTACATCGCCCAAAGCCTGAAAAATAGCATTATTTTCAGTAGAGACCAATGTAATCATTTGTTGCATTGCTTCTGCTGTTCCGAATTGCAAGACCACTTTATCCGTACCTTGTAGTCGCTGATCAGTGATAGACTGTAAAATTGCTGCTTCATCAAAGCTTGTGAAATAGACTCCCTTTTGAACATAGTAATTCAATGAATTATCTGTGCACTTTGGATAGGTCAATGCTCTAGGTTCGTAATATTGTTCTTCTCCCCAGTAGTCGAGGAGGTCGGTATCAGCAATTCTACTTCTCTCTAAGATTTCATCAGGCACACATAGATAATCGTATGAAATATCTGTATGCGCTTCTCCACTTATAGCTTGATCAAAAACTGGGTCTCCCCAAGTCGTATCAACACCATAGTATTGTCCATTTATCTTGACCAGATTCCAAGCATGCCCAAACTCACCGTTTTGCCCATTTTTTGCAATCCCTGTAACATAAATACAATCAATACCTGCTTTTTTACATAGATATTGGAAGGTGCGACTATAGCCGGCACAAACCGATTTCTTATCTAATAGCACGCTGGTAATTCCTTGACTTCTCCAGGTGACAGATTTGGTCTGCAGGGCTTCAAGGTCGTAATCCGTTTGCTTTATAATCACCTCGTAAAAATATTTAACCTTCTCATAGTCCGACCCTTTTGGTGTCTGAGCAAGTATCTTATTCACTTCATCTTCTATTTTATTTTGTGTCGGAGATAAATCACTCGGATACACCGGCTCTTCTAAATCCAATATATCAATTCCACCAGCCATTGCTGCTTCATCTGTTAGCCAGTAAAATTCTGGATAATCATGGGCGACAGAAAAATAGACGCGCGAATATATTTCATCATTAACAGAATCAATATCGATCACTTGCATCCGCTTGCTGAGTCCATTAACAAATTGGAGATAGACACGACGTTCCTTATCAGTATCCAATTGTTGGTAGTAAAAATTTCCTTGAACCTCTTCTTTTAATGCTGTTAATTCTGCTTCTAGTTGCTTTTTTTCTTTAGAAAATTCAATTTTAGCTGCTTCCAAACGTTCACTTAAATTTTTCCCTCCTCCTGAACAAGCAGAAAGGACTGTCGCCGATAATAATATTGTTAAAATGCCACGAGAAACTTTCCTCATATTTACCTCCATTCTTGTTTAAGTATAACATAATTAGGAGGCATCTGACAAACTACACAAAACAAAAAGGGAGTGGAAAGAATTCAATAGATCGAAAAAGAGTTCCCCGAACTGTTTCACTCCACTGAACTATTTTGACATAAACTTCGTTTGTTTTATTTCCTCACTCAAACAGTCACTACTCTGACTGTTTGACCTCCCACCCCCGTATAGCTCCAAAGGTTCCCCGAACCTTTGGAGGCTGGAGATAGAGCGAACAGAATTCGCTACAAAACTATCTGGGAGACAGTTGGAAGTTGGAAATAGAGCGAACTTTGAGAAGAAAGGCTGGACTTTTTACCCAGCCTCTAATCTTGATGAATGGTTAGTTATTTGGGTAAACGTACCTCAAAAATAGTTCCTTTCGGTTGGTTATCTCTCACAGAAATCTCACCATCTAAATTCTTAATAATTTGTTGAGCTAAAGATAAACCTAAACCAAATCCACCTTTTTGACGTGTTCTAGCCTTGTCAACTCGGTAAAATCGATCAAAGATTTTCTTTTTATCGGCATCGCTGATTCCCAAACCATTGTCAATAACTGTAAAACAAACTAATTTGTCCTTGATATTAGCTGCTATTTGAATTGTCCCATCATCATCGGTATACTTCATAGCGTTGTCAAACAAAATGGTGAGCAACTGTTTAATCAAAACCTTGTCTGTTCGAATTGGCTGATGAATCAAATTATTAACTGTTAGAGTTTTTCCATTTTCTTCGGCAATCATAAGGTAATTAGCAAAGATTTCATCAAAATAGTTGGGTTGGACATCGATCATATCGACTTTTAAGCCATCATCACGACGAGCCAAATTAAGTAAATTTGTTGTCAATAGTCGCATATTTCGCACTTCTTCTAAACTAGATCCGATGCTTTCACTACTTTCCAAAATAGTTGTCTCGGGATGACGAAATAGACTTTCCAGGCGATTTTGAAGAACTGCCAACGGTGTGCGTAACTCATGACTAGCATTTTCAACGAAGTCTTTTTGTTTTTGATAACTGATTAGGATTGGACGCATGCTAATATTCGATAGGTAAATACTTGCTAGTATAGAAATCAACCAAGCTGATACCATAACAATAGCAACTGTCGATTCATAGCTCTCAATAGAAGATTTAATTTGGCTGACATTCACCAAAATTGTCGCATATTTTATATCATAGGACGAATAATAACCTAGTTCATCTGTAGCCAGCCCAATCGTTATATAGCGATAATCTTCAGACATACCAAAACTTGATTCAACCGTAGTTTCCTTAATTTCACCCAATTTTTCCTTGTCTAATGATAGGTCGGCCAAACCAGTAAAAGTATCTGGATTAATCATCTCTCCGCTTTTACTATAGAGTAAAACATGAGTATTGGCACCTAATCTCAGCTGAGCTCCAGCTCTAGTATTTTTTTGATTTTTAGGAACAGACATGCTATCTGAACTAGAGCTCGTAGTTTCTTCACCAGTTGGACTATCTTGAAGGATAAATACAGAATTGGGCTCATAGGTTCTTGCGATTGCAAAACCAACAGCCAGCGCTGGTTCTTTCTTAATGCGTTTCAAGGTGTTATCTGAATTTTGGTACATAGTTGAACGCATTAATTGAAAAATGATGGCTGTCATTAAACCAAAAATCAGAGTAAATACTGCAAAATAACGGATAAAGAAAGAAAATTTATCCGTGTACATTAATTTTTTAAATCGCTTAGGCATTTTTTAGAATGTATCCGACACTACGCAGGGTTTGAAGATTTTCCCCAAAAGTCGTTCCTTTCAACTTTTTCCTAATTTTAGAAACATATACTTCTACTACTGAAATTGTAGTATCACTGTCAAAGCCCCAAATACGGTCAAAAATTTGTGTTTTTGGCAAAATAACATTTTGGTTTTGCAAGAAATAAACTAGTAGGTCAAATTCTTTTCCTAGCAGTTCAACTTCTTCGCCATTTACCATCGTCATATTTGTAGATAGGTCAACTGTCACATCTCCAAAGGTTAGTGTGTTTTCATTAAACTTACCCGCTCGTTTTAATAGAGCTTGAATTCGCATCTTCAATTCTTCTAAATAAAACGGTTTTGTCAAGTAGTCATCAGCTCCCAATTCAAAACCATGGCCTTTATCCTCTAGACTTTCCTTGGCTGTTGTAATCAGAACTGGTGTCGTAACCCCCTTTTCACGTAACTCTTTCAAGACTTGAAAGCCATCTTTGTCAGGCAACATCAAATCCAAAAGAATCAAATCATAAACGCCTGTTTCCGCCTCATAAACGCCCTCCTCACCATCAAAAACCTGCATAACATCTGCAAAATCATCTAAGAAATCGAAAACAGAATTTGATAGACTTAAATCATCTTCCACTAACAATATTTTAATCATCATACACTTCCTTACATTTCGGTTTAATAAATAAACCAAAGACCTGGGACAGGTCACGGTCTTTAAGAGAAATGGTTAGATAAAGTACTACTATGACCATCTGAAAAATGAATGATAAGGTAGTCTTTATCTAACTATTTATTGATACGAGTTCATTATATCATGGAATAAGTAAAAATCGAAATCTCAATATTTATTGATTAGAAGAACTACTATCTCCTGAAATTTGAGATTTAATTTCTTGATTCCTCTTTTTTAAAGCATTCACTTCATCAGAAGAAGTACTCGAGTTTGACTGGGTTGCTCCACTTGTTGCATCAGGAGGGGTTGTACCTTGGCTAGGGCCTCCTTGACCTGGTGGCATACCTTGAGGTGCTCCACCCTGTCCTGGTGGCATACCTTGGGTATTCGCAGATGCGGCTACCTGTCCATTCGTTGCTGCAGAATTATTTTGCGCCAAACTTGCCTGACTTTGTGTTGAAACTCCTGTTGAGCTTTTCGAAATACTCATTCCCCCTGCAAAGCCCAAGGTAGCAGCTGAAATAGCAACAGCAGCTAGTACTGTTTTTGACTGTGACTTAAATTGATTAATAAATGACATGAAATTCCCATTTTCAATAGAATATTATCAGAATGAGACCCGTTAAATAACTCCTCTTTACCTGATGATAATAGTATAGTATTGAAAACTTAAAACAAGCTAAAGAAATTCAGCATTTTTTATAAAAGTCCATTACACAAAAAGAAGCCCTCTCGGACTTCTGAATTACAACTCTGTAATATCACCTGTGCGTAGATAAACAACCCACTCACAAATATTTTTAGCATAATCACCGACACGTTCCAAGTAGGTTAAAACTTGGTAATAGTCGCGACCAGCAACCAAGGATTCTGGATTCTTCTTGATTTCTTCCGTTGTCAATTCTTGAATAGTTGAATAGAATTCATTGACAACCTCATCACGTGCTGCTACTTCATAAGCGCGCTCCATATCAGCATCACCTAAGTAGAGTTCCAAAGTTTCTTCTACTAATTGACGAACTTCACGTCCCATTTTCTTGATTTCTTCTTCAACTACTGGGATGCGAACTTCTCCCTTCATACGGATAGCTGCTTTAGCAACTGAGACTGCATGGTCTCCCATACGCTCCAAATCACTAGTTGCTTTCAAGACTGTAATAACGCGACGAAGATCTGTTGAGACGGGTTGTTGGAGAGCAATGATTTCAAGTGATTTTTTCTCTAATTTCACTTCGAAAGCATTGATTTTCTTATCTGCTTCAATGACTTCTTTTGCTAATTCACGGTCATGAGTTGTAAAGGCACGAACAGCATTATTAATCTGAGCCAATACTTCATTTCCCATGGCGTAAAATTGGTTATGAAGTTTTCCTAATTCCTCTTCAAATTGAGCTCTTAACATGTGAACCTCTTTCTTTTTCTTATAGGCCTTAGCCGAACTTACCTGTAATGTAGTCTTCTGTTTCTTTATTGGCAGGATTCAAGAACATTTCTTTTGTCAAATTGTATTCTATCAAATCGCCATCAAGGAAGAAACCTGTTCGATCTGAAATACGTGATGCCTGTTGCATAGAACGTGTTACTAGCACCATTGTATACTTATCTTTCAGACCATAAAGGGTGTCCTCAATTTTACCAGCCGAGATTGGGTCAAGGGCTGAAGTTGGCTCATCCAACAAAATAATTTTTGGGCTTGTCGCCAATACGCGGGCTACACATACACGTTGCTGCTGACCACCTGAAAGTCCAACTGCTGAGTCATGTAGACGATCTTTCACTTCATTCCAAATAGAAGCACCAATCAAGGAACGCTCAACTGCTTCGTCCAAGACCTGCTTGTCCTTGATACCATTGATACGTAGGCCATAAACGACATTCTCGTAGATAGACATCGGGAATGGGTTTGGTTGTTGGAAGACCATACCGATTTCCTTACGAAGATCAACAGTATCCGTACGAGGACTGTATATATTCTTTCCGTTGTAATCAATCGCACCTGTCAATGTTACCTCTGGGTTTAAATCTCCCATACGGTTAATAGAACGTAAGAGGGTTGACTTACCAGAACCAGATGGTCCAATCAAAGCAGTAATTTCATTTGGATAGAAATCGATTGACACATTATTCAAGGCTTTTTTCTTGTTATAGTAAACAGACAAATCTTTTACTTGTAAAATAGGTGATGTCATTTGTTTCCTTTCTATCCAAAATGTCCTGAAACGTAGTCACTAGTTGACTTGAGTTTTGCATTCTGGAAGACGTTTGCTGTCTTATCATATTCAATCAAGTCACCCAGATAGAAGAAAGCTGTGTAATCACTTGCACGAGCTGCTTGTTGCATATTGTGCGTAACAATGATAATGGTGTAGTCCTTCTTCAATTCAAACATAGTTTCTTCTAACTGCATAGTCGCAATCGGGTCCAAGGCTGATGCGGGCTCATCCATAAGCAAGATTTGTGGTTTTACAGAGATAGCTCGTGCAATACACAAACGCTGTTGCTGTCCACCTGATAAGGTAAAGGCTGACTTGTGCAAGTCATCTTTTACCTGATCCCAAAGTGCCGCTTGTTTCAGAGAAGTTTCAACAATCTCATCCAAAACCTGCTTATCTTTCACGCCTGCACGTTCATGTGCGAATGTGATGTTACGATAAATAGATTTTGCAAATGGGTTGGGACGTTGGAATACCATTCCGATATGCTTTCGAATTTCGTAAACGTTCATATCTGGTCTGTTAATATCGATTCCTTCATAAAGAATTTGACCGGTTACCTTAGCAATATCAATAGTATCATTCATACGATTAAGACTGCGAAGATAGGTTGATTTCCCACACCCCGATGGTCCAATCAAGGCTGTAATTTTATTTTTTTCGAACTGCATATCAATGCCCTTGATTGCTTCATTTTTACCATAGTAAACATGAACATCTTTTGTCGAAAGGGCGATATTCTCCTCTGGAAAAGTAATGATATGGCGTTCATTCCAGTTGTAATCTGCCATTTTTTCTCCTTATAAGTCAGACTTCTAGGCTGCTGAAGTCAGTTTCGCATGAAGTTTCTTACCGATATATCGTGCAGAAAGGTTGAAAATCAAGATGAAAACCAAGAGAATTGCTGCTGAACCAGCAGAAACTTGGGTTGCATCTGGGATTGTACCTTCGCTGTTTACCTTCCAGATATGAACCGCAAGGGTTTCTGATTGACGGAAGATAGAAATTGGACTAGTAACACTCAATGGATTCCAGTTTGACCAGTCAAGAGCTGGAGCTGACTGACCAGCCGTGTAGATAAGAGCTGCTGCCTCACCGAAGATACGACCAGATGCCAAGACGATACCTGTTACAATCCCTGGAAGTGCTTCTGGAATAACAACATGGAGAACAGTTTCCCAACGTGATAGACCAAGAGCCAATCCTGCTTCACGTTGTGTATGGTGAACGTGACGAAGGCTGTCCTCTACGTTACGCGTCATCTGTGGTAAGTTGAAGACTGTAAGAGCCAAGGCACCTGATAAGATAGAAAAACCGTACTCAAACTGAACAACGAAAATCAAGTAACCAAACAAACCAACGACAACGGACGGTAGGGATGACAAAATCTCAATACAGGTACGGATAAAGTTAGTCAATGGACCTTTTTTAGCATATTCAGCCAAATAAATACCTGCACCGGTTGACAAGGGAACAGAAATTAAGAGCGTTACCACCAATAGGAAGAATGAGTTGTAGAGCTGAATTCCAATACCACCGCCAGCTTTGTAAGATGAAGATTTACTTGTCAAAAAATCCCAGCTTACATGTGGCAGACCACGTAGCAAGATATAAAGAATCAGTGACGTCAAGATAACGACAATCACACCAGCGATTGAGTAAAGAATACCAGTCGCCAATTTATCAAATTTTTTAGCGTGCATAGTTTTTCTTACCCTCTCTTGTAATAAATTTCATAACCATGTTAAAGATAAGGCTCATCAAGAGCAAGACTAGGGCCAAGGACCATAGGACGTTGTTCTGAACAGTTCCCATAACCGTATTACCGATACCCATTGTCAAAACAGAAGTCAAAGTCGCTGCTGGCGTTGTCAAGGAAGTCGGGATAACCGCTGAGTTACCAACTACCATCTGAATAGCCAAGGCTTCACCAAAGGCACGCGCCATACCAAAGATAACGGCCGTAAAAATACCTGGCTTAGCCGCGTTCAAAATAACACGCCAAATCGTCTGCCAGCGGGTAGCTCCCATAGCCAAACTTGCTTCGCGGTAGTGACGAGGTACTGCACGCAAACTGTCAACCGTCATAAAGGTTACTGTTGGCAAAATCATAACGAAAAGTACAAATACACCCGACAAGATACCGAAACCTGTTCCACCGAAGATTGAACGTACAAATGGCACAACTACTTGCAAACCAATGAAACCATATACAACCGATGGAATACCAACCAAAAGTTCGATAACAGGTTGTAAGATTTTTGCACCACGTTTTGGTGATATTTCTGTCATGAAGACCGCTGCACCGATTGCGATAGGGGTCGCAACAACAGCTGACAGAATCGTAACAATGAAAGAACCTGAAATCATTGGCAGGGCACCAAATATTTTCGAGCTTGGTTCCCACTTGCTTCCAAATAAGAAATCAGTGATGCTCACACCGTCAACAAAGAAAGTCGATAATCCACGCTGCGCAACGAAAATCAAAATCATTGCAACAATAAAGACAATCAATGATAGACAAAGGAATGTAATTACCTTACCAAACTTCTCTAATCGAGAATTTTTAGATGGAGACGATAACTCTTTTGCTAGTTGTTCGTTTTTCATGCTTACTCCTTCTCAGACACCGTGCCATCAGCACTTTTCACAACTTTCATATCGTTGATAGAAATGTATCCCATACTTTCAACGATACCATTTTGAACTTCATCTGACATCATGTAATCTAAAAATTCTTCTGTCAAATCAGTCGCTTTTCCCATCGTATACATATGCTCATAGGACCAAATTGGCCAATCATTTGTTGCTACATTTTCAGCGGTTGGTTCAAAACCGTTTAGCTTAATTGTTTTAACGGAATCATCTAGATAAGCAAATGATAGGTAGGAAATTGCACCTGGTGTCTGAGCAACAATAGATTTTACCATACCGTTAGAATCTTGTTCTTGACTCTGAGCTGCGGTTTTTCCATCCATGATAACACTATCAAAGGTCGCACGTGAACCTGAACTAGCTGCACGGTTAATGATTGAAATTTCCAAATCCTTACCACCCAGTTCTTTCCAGTTGGTAATCTCACCAGTAAAAATTTTACGCAGATCTTCTGTAGTAATATCTTTAACCGATACTTGCTCATTTACAATAACGGCCAAACCAGCTACTGCTACTTGATGGTCAACAAGTTTACTTGCATCAATACCATCTTTTTCCTCAGCAAATACGTCAGAGTTACCAATCTGAACAGCTCCAGACTGAACTTGTGACAAGCCAGTACCTGACCCTCCACCCTGAACGTTGATGGATTTACCGATATTGACACTACCAAATTCATCTGCTGCTGCCTCAACAAGTGGTTGAAGCGCTGTCGAACCTACGGCTGTAATAGACTCTCCTCGATCGATCCAAGAAGAACAACCTGAAAGAGCCATACTACTCAAAAGAAACAAAGCTGCAATTCCAAGCTTCTGCTTTTTTTTCATTTCGTTTTTTCCTTTACATTTTTCAGTGGAATCTCCTAAAATTAACTCTGTATTTTACATAGAATTTACAAGATATTTCCACTCATCCACTATATCATATAAAAAGACAAGTTGCAAAAAAAATTTGCTGATTTATTTTAAAATCTCAGCCCTTTTGGAAAGCCATTTTTAAGCGTTCCAGATACAATTTTTGCGAAACCAAGACCGTTCCCCTGGACTGCTACCTGATACCAGCCATTAGCTAAATCCTTGGACACAGCTATTGTATGTCCAGCAGTATAGGACGAGAATTCTTCTGAGCTGATTTCCACTCGATTTTTAACCTCCGAACTATGGAGTGCTAGACCTAAAGCAAAACTTGGTTCAAATCTTTTTTTCTTAAACGTCCCCAAGTGAAGGCCATTTCGAGCAATCTTTACTTTTGACAAATCAGGAAGGCCGTGTGGCAGTAGATAGAGATTGTCGCCAAAAACCTGCAGTAAACCATCCAATTGAACCCTTAAATGCTTCTGTTCAAATTCTTTCCAGAGAGATTGCTGTTCTCTATTCAAATTGGATTTCCCTGGTTTTAATTTTTTCTGACTAACTTCCCCTAGAAATCTAAATTTGGCAACGAACTGACCTTCTCCTGCAAAATGGTGGGGATACATACGAGCAACTTCTGTATAACCGATTCCTTCTACCATTCCATTGATTTTAGGAATGTCTATTAGTTCCAAATCATACTGTTCTAAGAGCCACGTCACTACTTCTTCATTTTCCTCTGGTGACCAAGTGCAAGTAGAATAAATCAATTGACCACCTGGAGCCAACATGTTCAAGGCCGATTCTAAAATCTCTCTTTGTAAGCTTGCACATTGTGCTGGATAATGTTTGGACCAATATTGAATCGCATCAGGGTCTTTTCGAAACATCCCTTCACCTGAACAGGGAGCATCTAGGACAATCATATCGAAATATCCTGGAAAGATCTTTTCCAAGCGGTCTGCTGATTCATTTGTTACAACAACATTTCTCGCTCCGAAACGCTCAATATTTTCAGCCAAGATTTTTGCTCGTTTGTTGGAAATTTCATTACTAACCAAGAGCCCCGTATTTTCTAAGTATGAAAGCAAGTGAGTAGACTTTCCTCCTGGTGCTGCTGCCAAGTCCAACACTTTCATCCCTTTTTCCGGAGCTGCAATCTGACCGACAACCTGTGCAGCCGGCTCTTGTGAGTAGACTAAGCCAGTTACATGTTCTGGAGACTTTCCTGAGACCTTACCATAGTATGACCAAGTCATATTAGGGATTGGTTGCTCAAAGTCCAATTGGCTTTCTTTAAGAGGATTTGTGCGAAATCCTGAGATTGGGTCTTGTTCGAAACTCTCAAAAAATGCTTGGGCTTCACTACCAAGCAAATGATTATATTTATCTATAAAATCCTGTGGCAATTGCATTAGAATATATACCCCTTCACTTCCTCAAGATGGGATTCTGATACTAGCATGACAAACTCTCGTTTATCATAGGCCAGACTCGGACCATCAAAACTTAACATGACTAAACCTAAAGAGGAACCAATAATACTGGCTGCTGCGTAGTCCCATGGACACAGATAAGAAGCATAGGCAAATAATCTTCCTTCCAGAACGTGGGCGAAACCAATTCCCGCACTTCCTACAGATCTTGTACCTAAACTTTGATTTGCTAATTCTGCCACTCCATGTGCATTGGCTGCATACAACTGTGCATTGACTCCTATCAAACTCTGGCGAAGAGGGCGCAGCTCTGGTTTCTTTAAGCGTTCTTGATTGCAATAAACAGGGAATGAGTCTCCTCCATGGAAAAGTTTGTCTCGCATAACATCATAAATGATCCCGAACTTTCCTACTCCATTTTCAAAATAGGCAATCATAATGGCAAAATCAGTTTTCTGAGCAATAAAATTTGTGGTGCCATCAATTGGATCAATAACCCAAACATTTCCCTCATGAATAGAAGAAACGTCTCCACCTTCCTCACCTAAAATCCCATCACCTTGATAGCGAGATTGAATCTGTTGAGTCAGCATTTCTTGCACTTGTTTATCAAGGTGCGTTACCAAGTCTGTAAAGTCACCTTTTTCTTCAATCTGAAGATCATCATGTAGATGCTGTCGGAGAAAATTTCCAGCCTCCAGGACAATCGTTTGGGCAAAGTGATACTTAGTTTCCAAAACGAATAACTCCTTTCCCCTTATCTCGAGCAGCCTTAACAACTCGATAGGTTGAATAACCAGAAACTGCTTCAAAGTCACGATCAATTTGACGTTCCTGTCCCTTACTTTTAACAACATCTTTAAAGCTTTTATAACTAGCTAATATAGCTACCGCATCTGCTCCTTTTTCATAAGCCGCCTCCACCTGATTCAAAAAAGAAAGCACGGAGGAAATCTCCTCTGTGCTCCACGAAAAATCAAGTGGATATGAATAATTTTTGTTCATATCTTTTATCTTTCTTATCCTATTTCTGCTCTCAATGTAGCATTTTTTAGTTCTTGTTTGCGGTACTTCCGCGGAAGAAATGCACGAATTTCATCTTCGTTAAAACCAATCTGCATCCGCTTCTCATCCAAAATAATCGGACGCCGTAAGAGACTCGGATAGGTTTCGATTAACCCAATAAGCTGCTTCACAGAAAGCTCATCAACATCAATATCTAGTTTCTGAAAAACTTTTGAACGGGTAGAAATCAAGTCATCTGTCCCATTTTCTGTCAATGCTAAAATGTTCTTTAATTCCTCAGCAGTTAGAGGGCTAGTCATAATATTGTGCTCAATAAAAGGGACTTCGTGACTTGTCAGCCAAGCACGAGCTTTACGACAACTGGTACAACTCGGTGACAAAAATAAAGTAATCATGTCTTCCATCCCCTCTAAAAACATTTTTCTTCTTACTTATTATACTCTAACTTAAAAGAGTTTTCAATAGTAAATCTAATCTCTTCCCTGTAATTCACCTAATTTTTCTAAAGATTCTATTTTTTTCTCTAAGCGTAATAATGTTTCGTTTTGTTCATCAATTTTCGCCATCAAGATATCCAACTTCGTTTCTCGCTCTGTTTCAGAGAAAAAACGAGTTATTGTGGAGGTAACCATACCAAAAGTACAAATACCAACCAACATCAAGAGGATGGCTATAATTTTAGAAATCGTATCTTGGGGGACAATATCTCCATACCCTACAGTTGTCATCGTTACAATGGACCACCAAAGTGCATCGAAGAATGATTTTCCTTCAATCACTGATAATAAGACACTTGAAACTAGCACTGCTGAGCTATTTAGCATCAATACCTTGGATAAACTGTTGGTATGCAAAAGCTTGTTGATTGTATCCCAGAATCGATTAGACAGGGCAAATATTCTCGTTACTTTGACCAATCTGAAGAGTCGTGCAAGTCTTCCCAAGCGAAGAAAACTGAAGAATGAATCAAATGGAATAATGGCAATTAATTCCAAGATATGCCCCTGTACATATTCAAGTATGTCATCCGCATAATAAAGCTGAGCAAAATAATCGCAGACAAAAATAAACCACAGGAGCCAATCCAGTACCCGATAGCCACTAGAATTGGCAATACTAGCATCCATTAATTCAAGTACGATAAGAAATACATAGACTACAGCTATGTAGGTCATAGCCTTCTCATAAAAAGGATGACGAATTAATCGTTTAAGCATGTTTTCCCCATTGCAAGGCAAATTCCTCATCAGATTTCATCTGCTCCATCAAACCTTCAATCCCATCAAATTTGACCATATCTCGAATTTTTTCAAGCCAAAAAATAGTTATTTTTTCTCCGTAGATAAAGCGGTCAAACCCAAAAATATGGGCTTCTATCCGCATCTCAGTTCCATCAAAGGTCACATTTTTCCCAACGCTTGTCATAGCTCGATAGCGTTTCCCATCTACTTCGACATCAGCGACGTAGACTCCCTCAAATGGTAAATGGACACGGTCAAAAGGAGCCAGATTTGCAGTCGGATAACCAATAGTGCGCCCTCTGGCATCTCCATGAACAACAATTCCCTCCGTCATAAATGGATAACCTAAAAGTTGATTAGCTAGAGAGACATCCCCTGACTGGATAGCCTGACGAATGCGAGTTGAAGAAACTTTCTCTCCGCCCAGGCTCACTTCACTTACAATTTCTACCTGTCCATCAAATAGCTCTGTCAAATCTTTGACATCTGCTCTGCAATTCCCAAAATGATAATCAAATCCAGCAACTAAGACTTGTGCATTCAACCCCTTAACATACCGCTCAATAAATTCTTCTGGAGTATTACTGGCAAATTCGCTAGTAAAATCAGTCAAAATAAGATTATCAACACCATATTTTTTCAATAAGAGGTAACGTTGCTCTTGACTAGTCAAATGCAGTAAAAGTTCTGGGCTAAAGCGAGAAAAAGCCAACCGAGGTGACTCTGGAAAGGTCAGAACAGTTACTATCAAACCTTGCTCATCTGCTACTTTCCTTGCTCGATCAAGTAAAGCTTTGTGCCCAAGATGAATCCCATCAAAGTAGCCTAGTACTAAAACCGTCGGCTCCTCTTGATTCAATTCACTATAATGTTTAAGTGTTCTAATGTTCATGTTTTCTATTTTATCACAGTTATTGAGAAATTTCTTAGACCAAAACCTTGCTCGGTTTATACAGCTGGTCGCGTTTTTCAAAAATAGCAATCAACTGACCATCATGAAAGCCTGCTAAGCGCTCTGCTTCTGCATCCAATTCTACAAATCGACCAAATGTAGCATCTTGCACCTGCTCTTCTTTCAATTCTACAACAGGTAAATCCCCGATACCACGTTCAATAGGTTGGAGAAATGAAAAATCATTTTCAGCTACCAGCGAAGAAATTTCTTCCAAAGTTAAGGCATCCGCTAGGTCCATTCCTGCTGAACCAGTTCGTTCCAACTTAGACATGTGACTGGCGTAGCCTAACTTAGCCCCTAAGTCAACAGAAAGAGTACGGACATAGGTGCCCTTTCCACAACGAACTCGGAAGGTAAATCGTGCACAATCATCTGCCAACTCAATTGGACTGGTACGTTCAAAACTATATATGTCAATTTGGCGTTGGGGACGTTCGACTTCTTCACCCGCTCGTGCGTACTCATAGAGCTTGCGGCCATTTACTTTGACGGCGGAATACATAGGCGGAATCTGGGTAATAGTACCGACAAAACTAGCCATAGCCTCATCAACTACCTGCTCTGCTATGTCCAAAACCGGTGTCCGCTCAACAAGGTCGCCCGATGCATCTTCTGTCGTGGTCGAGTAGCCAATGGTAATCTCCCCCTCGTAGATTTTCCCCTCATCCTGCATGAACTCAATCATACGAGTAGCCTTGCCGACTGCAATTGGCAGAACCCCTGTCACATCTGGATCTAGCGTCCCACCGTGTCCAATCTTCTTCTCCTGCAGAATCTTTCGGAGTTTAAAAACTGTATCATGCGAGGTCATGCCCGCTTCTTTTTTGACGTTAATAATTCCTGAAATCATGTTCTCATTATAACACAAAGGACCGCACTTGTGGGCGGTCTGGTGTTAATTACTCATCATAAAAACGGTAGCTTCCAAAGGTCGTACCTATCAAATTCTCAAGTTCCTTATGAACACGTCGCATGGTTTCAGAAGGCACCGCACCAAAGGGAACAGCTTCGTCAATTCCGACTTCTTCCTCTTCGTCATAGCCGTAAGAAAATGTCAACGGGGCATCATAATATCCTTTATCTCCTAATTTTAGGGTAGGCCACTCCAATAATTTGATTTCTTTCAAAAATTCTCTGAATTTTTTTGCCTTGCTGATACGAATAGAAGTATAATCTAGTTCATTTTCAACTAAGCCTTTTTTATCAACATGCTGTATCAAATAATAGTAATCATTCAAACTAACCACAACTTCTACACTTTTTCCTTCGATATAGTCAGCCTTGAAAATAATTAAGTCCAAATTCTCATAAATGCGTTCAAATTGTTTCATCTTTTTTCCTCTCACAATTACATACAAGATTTTCTAAATTTCCCGATGAAAATCGCTGTCAATTTCAAAAAATGGTTGGATATTTTGGACGTATTCCAAGACGCCTTGAAACTCTCCCTGGTCATCACGCACGGCCTTATAGACCACATAGACAAACTTGCCCATGCTCTCGGACTTGAACCACATGGTCACCTGGTCTTTTTGCCCAGTGCGGAGCAATTCAAAAATCTTCTTGACCTTGTCTAAGATTTTGGGTGGATGGCAGAGCTCCACATGACGTCCAATCTGACTCGGAGTACGTTTGAAAATCATGTCTTCAACAGGGTGGCTGTCATTATAATATTGGAAAATGCCATCATGTTCATTGCTATCTTCCTAGTAATCCATCCAATATTTCAATCAATTTTTCTTTTTCCTGACTCTCATTTGTTTTAAACCTGATTAGGGGGATGTCGCATTTTTTCAAAATGTTATCCTTCATAATATCACGTTCAAACTGCTTAGAATTACCTTTGTGGAATGCATATCCATCTACTTCTACAGCTAGTACAGGTGCTTTGGTAAGTCTATTGATTATCAAAAAATCAAGGTGCGTATTTCCATGCCTTGCATACTTCGCTTCCACTTCTGTTAGTCGAGTAAAATCCTTCACAAGATTATGCAGTTTATAGTCATGTATAACATCTAGACTATTATATTTTTCATCGCTCATAAATACTTCCTTAATCCGATGATACATTAAATTCTCAGAATCATATCGCGATATCCGTTTTCGTTTTCTAAAATATTCCTCCTTTTCTTGCTCATACTGTTTGTATAAGTAATCGAAGATGGAATATACAGGGCTCTCTCTTACTTCAAAATTATTATATTGTATATATCCCAATAAATCACTAATATTTTTATCTAATGATTGCTCATTCCCAGTCATGACAAGAAATAATTTATTTTTAGCTCTTGATATCGCCACATTTAGTAAGTACGGATCATCCGTAAAACGTGTTATGCTGTTATCAACCGTGGAGATGATTATCGTATCTTTTTCTTTTCCCTGAAACTTATGGACTGTATCGCTTTCCAAATCATCAATTTGCTCTTGCAACTTCTCTTTCTGCTTTCGATAAGGCGTGACAACTCCTGTCCGCTCCCGATAGATTTCATAATTTGGAATAACATCTTTCAGAATTATATCAATCTCTCTCTGACTATAGTGATCACGAGCGTGATTTCCCTTAGGTGTTCTAATAGCCTGAAGAACATCTTTTTCCCCTTTATCACCTGTCATAATCACTAAGTCACCATCATAAAACTTTTGATTGCAGAAATTGATAATTTTGGGATGACATCTATAATGCTCTCGTAATAGCGTTTCTGGAATATTCGGAATCACTTTTAGTACCGATTGAAGAAAACTGTTTGTGTATTCATAACCACTATGAACACCATATTTATGGAAAAGCTGAGCACTACTTTCTTTGAAATCTTTTGTGACAATATGCGGTAGCTGTTTACTATCTCCAACAACTACAACATTTTTAGCACAGGATAATGCTAGTGCCCCAGTTGTAATATCCACTTGTGAGGCTTCATCTATGATTAAATAATCATAGGTAATATTCTTTCCTAAACTTGTTGTTGATGAAAATGTTGTACTAAGAACAATAGGATATTCTAGAAGAACTCGTTTCGATTGTTCCCTTAAATCTTCCTTTGTAAACTGTACTCTATTTCTTCCATTCCCATACTTACTAACTAGAAAATTTTTGAAAATCTTTAATGAATCACTGGTCAAATTGTTTAAAACTTCCGTACCATTTAAGTGAACCAATTCTTCTTGAAGAGTTTCTAATTTATTCCTTATTTCTGTTTGTTTATGCTGGTAAAATAGGTTCTGAAATTGTATTGTCAAATCAGATAATTCTTGTTTATAAAGTTCCCAGTTTTTAACACCATATAATAAAAAGTTTTTTATCTTAAAAATTAAACCTAACCTTTTATTCTTTTTATAGAATTCCTCAAATTCATTCCAAAGCTTAAATAACTTCTTAGCAGAATATAGGTTTAATTCTATAGGCGATATATCTATGTGCTCAAAAAAATCCTTGAAATGATGATATTCCGTTTCTAGTTCTGAGAGTTCTTGTCTCAGATTAGCCACTTCTTCCTGAATTTCAAAAATACGAGGAAGCCTACGAATCTTTTCATTTAATTCCTTATCAAGACTTTCCATACCATTATCTTTTAATCTCCACGAAGAAAAATCAGGGTACATACTATACTGATTGAGAATAAAATTATTTTTATTTTTTTCACTTCCAAGGTAAGCCACGGGAAAGTCAAGACCATAGTTCTTCAGTTTTTCGTAAATATTATCAATGGCTGCATTATTATTAGAAACAATTAGAACCGTCTTATTCCGTATCACTATATTAGCTATAATATTCAGAATCGTTTGTGTCTTACCAGTTCCAGGAGGTCCTTGAATGACACTAAATTGATTTATTAAGGCATTTTTTGTTGCTTTATATTGACTATTATTGCAACCAAAAGGGAAAATCAGTTCCCCATGAAGCGGCAAGTTATTCTTCTTACTGGGACTTAGATAGCTCGCTAAAGCAACTGTTTTGTCTACGTAATCCAATTCCTCATACCTTTTTAACAAGAGCAATTGATCAGTCCCAGAGTTTCTCAGAGGATTCAGCTTAGATAGTTCTGTCAAATAACTAAAAACATGACGACTATTTGAATGTGTCAACTCATTTTGCCGTATTTCTAGGTCTCTCCCCATATATAATTTTCCAGTGCCATTTTTGTAGCGGATGATATAAGCTCGTGAGTGCGTTCCATTGAATTCAACAATTGACTCAATATTATTTAATAAAACCCCATCTTGCCTTCTATAAACTCCTATCTCTGAAGGATTCAACTGTTTGGAAAACTTCAGCACCTCAACTCTCTGCATATTGTAGCGATAAGGTTGGACATTATTTTTAAAATAAATTTCAAAGTAGAGCTTCCCTTTGTAACGAATCGATTGAAGCGATTCGATATTTTCTGACTTGTCCTCTCCATCAATCAAAATTATTTTTCTATCTTTCACCATATCTCCACTCTCACTTTCAATCTTAATCTTCCTCCTCCCTCAACGCCTCAAACTTGGCTTTCATAGTTGGGTTATTGCGGGTTAGTTTTTTGACGGAGACATCATCTAGTTTATTATTGGCTAGGCGAAGCTGGTTTTCGCTGGTGGTCAGGGCTGCCTTGACAGCTTCCATTCGCTTGATTGCCTTGTCGATTTCATCAATAGCCTTTTGGAAATTGTTGCTGGCCGATTGATAGTTTTTGGCAAAAGCATTCTTGAAAATTTCCAAATCTTCTTCAAAATGAGTAATATCGATATTCTGCTCCTTAACCAAGGCTAACTCCTGCTTGTATTGCAGACTATTAAGCGCAGCATTTCGTAAAATTCCGATTAATTGGATAAAGAACTGTGGTCGGATAACATACATCTTCTCATACTCATGACCAACATCCACAATCCCTGTATTGTAATAGTCATTGTCCGCCTCTAGCATGCTAACTAATACAGCATATTCGCATTTTTTCTCCCGACGGTCCTTGTCCAACTCCCTAAAGAAATCAGCGTTTTTATGCTTGGTCTTGGTCGTATCTGCCTCGTTTTTCATTTCGAACATGATGGAAATAAATTCCAAGCCCGACTCGTCAAAATCACGGAAGATGAAATCTCCTTTTGAACCGGACGCTGATACTTCGTTGTCCTTCGCAAATTTGGCACGTGGAAAAGCATAGGAGCGAACCTTGTTAAACTCCGCCTCAGCAAACTGCTCCAAGCTCTCACCAATTGCCTTAGTAGACTGCTGGGCCTTGAAATTTTTGTAAAATTCCACCTGCTCATCCGCCGCCTTGAGCCGCACCTCGTACTCCTGACGAGTGGTCGCCAACGCTAACTCTTGCTTTTGTTCCTGCAAAACCAAAGCATTTTGTGCCGCATCCCGCTCTTTTTCCACCTGAGCTACCGCCTGCTGCAACTCCAAGTCCTTGGCAAGACCGATTTGCCCCAACTGAGCCTTAAGCTCTTGGATTTCTTGGTCTTTTTGGGAAATAGCAGAGCTGATCTCCAGTTCCGTCTGACTAGCAAATTTATCAAGTTTTGCGGTCAGTTCCAGAATCTCCTTATCCTTATCACTCAATCTAGCCTGCAAATCATTTTCAGCCTTCTGGCTTAATAATTCTCGTTCCCGCTCCAATCGTTCATGGATTTCCTTGTCAAACTCCGCACCACGCACCTGGGCTAAAAGCTGACTATATTCTGTTTCATTGACCTGAAAGGCCGTCCCACAATGTGGGCAAGTAATTTGATGCATATGCTCTCACTTTCTTCTTTTCAAATAAGATATTAATTTATGTAAAACCGTAGCTACTCCCAGCGCCAATAAAAAATAAAAGAAACGAACCGCATTTCTAGCATCTGGAAGTGATAGAGCCCAAAGGACAAAAATCGTTATGGCAGTCGGCCATCTCCATCCCCAGGTCATCTTCCGCTTGATAAACCATTCCATCCAATCTTCATTAGAATCAAACCGTGTTTCATAATATTCTTCTTTCAGTTGTTCCCACCACTTTTTCATAGTAGCCTCCTTTCAAATCACAGACCTTCTAATTCAAGCTCCAGAAAAGTCCTCCACTTTTCCTGCAAGGGTTGACGTACAGGCGACTCCTGACCTTCTAAGACTTTTTTGATACATTCATTTTGCACCAACCAGCCTGTCATGTCTTTTTGAGCATTCGCAAATTCATTACCAAAATCTTCTGGAATTCGTTCTTCAAAAGTAATCAAGGTCTGATTTTCTAGCTGAGACAGTGTAAATGAAACTATTGCTGAATCCCATGTGTAGGCAATTTTCTCATTTTTTCGGTATTCCAGTAAATCCATAACTTCACGGAATCCTTCCATTTCAAAAACCAGCGTATTTCCTACAATGTTTAACTGTGGAAACCAGCGGGCAAAACCACTATCTGTCGCCAACAAGTCCCAAGCTTCTGCCAAACTAGCTGGAACAGTGTAGGAAATAGTTAACAGGTACATCTCGGACTCTTTCTGAACACTAATCTTCATACATAACTCCTCTTCTATTCCCCTATTATACCAAAAAATACTGGTCCATAACCGATATTTCCATTGTCTCTATTCTTTAATCATGATCAAGCATGGGTGCTATTCACTCCAGGGAATCGAACAACGGTATCTTGAAATCTGAATTATTTTTTATAACATCTTTCATAGACAGTCCTTACCTTTGTTTATATGGCTCATACTCCATGTTTTATATCCCCTAGCAATGTTAGACTTTCCTGCCACATAATGAACATTGTCATTTTTGAAACACTTCTATTTTTTACACTTTCATTTCATCTATCCGCCACCCAATTTATTTTACAATATAGAACAGAGTTTAGTATTTCAATCATTCCTTTCTCATTTTATGCTATACTAGATGTATTGAAAACAAGGAGGTTTATATGGTTAAACTAATCGCTCTTGATATGGACGGAACCCTCTTAAACGAGAAAAAAGAGCTGATGCAGCCACAGATTGATGCCATTCATCAGGCTGTTGAAGCGGGCGTCAAGATTGTTCTCTGTACTGGTCGACCCTTGGCTGGTGTGAAGCCTTTCGTAGAGCAGCTCGGCTTTGACACCGAGGAAGAATTTATCATTGTCAATAACGGCTGTTCAACCCATTCGACAAAGGATTGGAGCCTGATTGACTGGGAAGAACTATCTATCTCTGATATTGATTATCTTTCCACTTTTATTGAAAATGATGATGTGCAAATTTCTCTCTTTGACGAGGAAGACTACTTCGTTCTTGCAGAAAAAGCCAATGCACGCGTTAATTTGGACGCAGGTTTGGTAGGAATGACTCCTCAACCAATTGATTTAAAAGAAGCCAAGTCAGGTCAGCATCGCTTCTTTGAAGCCATGTTCGTCGGTGAAAAAGAGCATATTGATGCCTTTGAAAATCAACACAATCCTGTACTCAGCCAAGGCTATTCCACCGTTCGTTCACAGGACTATCTCTTGGAAATTTTACCAAACGGTGCAAGCAAGGCCACTGGTTTGAAAAAACTGGCAGACCGCCTCGGTATCCTCCCAGAAGAAATCATGGCTATGGGAGATGCCAACAACGATCTGGAAATGATTGAATTTGCTGGACTTGGTATTGCCATGGGCAACGCTAACGAGCAGGTCAAGGCGATCGCCCAGGACATCACAGACACCAATGAAAACAACGGCGTTGCCAAAGCCATTGAAAAACATATTTTGAACAAATAAGGAGACAATATGAAATACCCAACACTCTTAGACCGTTTCTTGGTCTATGTCAAAGAAAATACTCGCTCAGATGAAAATTCGACAACCACTCCTTCTACCCAAAACCAAGTCGAGTTTGCACAGAATATCCTTCTTCCTGAAATGAAACGCATCGGCTTACAGAATGTCCACTACCTACCAAATGGTTTTGCTGTGGGAACACTGCCTGCCAACGACCCAAGTTTGACGCGTAAGATTGGCTTCATCGCCCACATGGATACGGCGGATTTCAACGCAGAAGGTGTCAACCCGCAGATCATCGAAAACTACGACGGCAACCCAATTGCCCTGGGAACTTCTGGCTACGAATTGCATCTAAAAGACTTCCCACAACTTGCCAACTACCACGGTCAAACACTGATTACCACAGACGGTACCACCTTGCTAGGCTCTGATGACAAGTCAGGAATTGCAGAAATCATGACAGCGGTGGAATTCCTAGTCCAAAACCCTGACATCAAGCACTGTGAAATCCGTGTCGGCTTTGGTCCTGACGAAGAAATCGGTGTCGGAGCAGACAAGTTTGATGTAGAAGACTTTGATGTGGACTTTGCCTACACTATGGACGGTGGACCGCTGGGCGAACTCCAGTACGAAACCTTCTCAGCAGCAGGTGCCAAGATTGATTTTCTAGGACGCAATGTCCACCCAGGTTCAGCAAAAGACCAGATGATCAATGCCTTCCAGATGGCTATTGATTTCCACAATGCCCTTCCTGAAGCAGACCGTCCTGAAAAAACTGAAGGTTATGAAGGCTTCTTCCACTTGATGAACATAGAAGGTAGTGTTGATACTGCTTCTACCACCTACATCATCCGTGACTTCGAGGAAGAGGATTTCCTTGCCCGCAAACAGCTCATGTTGGACATCGCTGAAAAGATGAATGCCAACTTTGACACTCCACGTGTCATTGTCAACCTACATGACCAATACTACAACATGAAGAAAATCATCGAAAAAGACATGACCCCAATCAACATTGCTAAAGACGTCATGGAAAATCTAGGTATCAAGCCACTAATTGAACCTGTTCGCGGAGGAACAGACGGCTCTAAGATTTCCTTCATGGGCATTCCAACGCCAAATATCTTCGCAGGTGGTGAAAACATGCATGGTCGCTTCGAGTTCGTCAGCCTCGAAACCATGGAAAAAGCTGTCGATGTCATTCTCGGAATCGTCTCTTACAAATAAAATTTCAAACGGCTTTCAATAGAAAGTCGTTTTTTCTGAAAATTTTTAAAAAAATGCAATTTTATATTGTGTTATTGAACTAATACTGATATGATGTAACTATAAAAAAGAAACGGAGTTTTATTATGACAGAAGAAACATTAGCACAGGTAATTCTCATTGGCATTTGGGGTACAACACTACTATTTTCATTTATTTGGTATATTCTTGTTGCTATTTCCAACTACATCCTCTTCAAAAAAGCAGGCTACGCTGGTTGGAAATCATTGATTCCAATCTACAATCTCTATATCCAACAATGCATCGCCTTTGGCTATGAAAAAAGATGGTTCATTCTATTCTTACTGATTCCACTAGCAGGACCATTATATGGCATCTATCTCGTTTACAATTTTGGTCGTAGCTTCGGTTTGTCAGCTGTACAAGCTATCTTCTATGTTCTTCTTACACCTATCTTTAACCTCTACATCGCTTTTAATGATGGAAGTCGTTACCAAGGTCCACAAGAATTCTTTATTGATTAATATATAATCAAGCCCTCGCACACGCGGAGGCTTTTTTAAACGAATAGAAAAATAAGAAGAACCATCATGACTAGACTGACCAAAATAGATAAGGAGTTAACATTGGCAGGTTCAGCTGAGCGACTACCTAACTTTAATGCATATATTGGGGACATGACTGAAATCGGAGAGACTAGACAGATCAGCAACATGATTTTCATCGTTTTATCAATAGGTAGAAGAAAATAAATGACCCCTGCTATTAGAATATTCGCACCTAGCCTCAAAGAGAGAAGATAGGCCAATCGACTAATTTCTTTCCAATTCAATTTTAAATCAAGCAAGATTCCCAACATGAGCATGGCTAAAAAAGGATTGGCGTTACTGGCTATCGTCAGCGCAGAGATAAGTTCGCGTGGAAGTTTGATAGAACAGGCTGCTAACGATAGGCTAACTAGATAGACTACTAGTGGAACTGAGCGTGAAAGATTCTTTATAAAAGTTGCAATGGTCATTCTTTCCTGCTCTTCATCCACACCAGCTGCGATACTGTAATTCCCACCTAGAACCATGATTGCATTCCCCGCATCAAATACGATGACGCTTAGTAGACTAGATAGCGGAAAAAAAGATTGCACAAATGGGAGTGTAAAGGTTCCGATATTATAGCCTGATAACTGCATAAGACCGACGGAAGGCTGTTGACCAGACTTCTTTGCCTCCCAGTATCCCACCATATCCAAAAAAAGATTACAAAGAATCCCTAATATGAAGGGAACGTATAAATCTATAGATACTTGGGCTGTCGCTGAAGCTACAAGGAGAGAAGCTGGTAGCGTAATATTCATCACTAAGCAAGAAAAGATTGTCGCATCCTCCCTTCGAACAATCCCTTTGGCTTTTAATGTATAACCTAAACCGATAACAAAGATAAAACCAAGAGCACGAGCTAATAATTCAAGTTCATTCATGAAACTAGTATAGCACATAGAAAAGAATTTTGATGATATATAAAAATTTTATATAATCGCTTGATTTTGCCAAATAATAGGTATATAATTTATATATAAAATAATTATACATAGCCTTTCAGTTTACTTTTAATACGAGGCAACTAGCTGTAGGCTGTACTAGCGTACGGCAAAGCAAGTTAACGAAGTAGTAAAAGATAAACTGGATGGCTATAAAGATAAAGAGGTGAGTTCATGTATTACCCCGTATCCTCTATCTTGATTGAATTTCTAGTCTTAGCCATTGTGGAAAAACAAGATTCCTATGGCTACGAAATCAGTCAGACTATCAAGATAGTTGCTGACATAAAGGAGTCCACGCTCTACCCTATCTTGAAAAAATTGGAAAAGGCTGGCTACGTTACAACCTATACCCAAGAATTTCAAGGGAGAAAGCGGAAATACTATACCATCACACCTGCTGGACGTGAGCACATCCCCTTCCTGCAGGGTGAATGGAATAGCTACAAAGACCATATTGACGGAATTATAGAAGGGAGCTTACGAAAATGACACGCGCAGATTATTTGAACCAACTGGAACAAGCATTATTTCAACTTCATCCAAGTGCCAGACAGGAGGCTTTAGACTACTTCAATGAATATTTTGACGAAAAGGATAACGATGAGGAAGCTATTATAGAGCTAGGAACACCTGATGAAGCAGCAAAAGAAATCATTGCCAATCTACCTGAAGATGCCCTAATCACCGAGAAAGACCAAGCAAGTCCACATTCATCTAAACCATTTGATTTCAACTTTGATTTTGACTTTCAATTTGACTGGGAGAATTTTTTCAACAATTTCAAACATTCAGCCTATCAAGCTAGAGAAAGGATTGAATTGAAGGCAAAGATTGAAGAATTACCTGATTTTTCAAATCTACAGATTGTTCTCGAAAATCAGGCTCTTAGTGTTCAAAGTTACGACGGAGAAGCTGTCTTATTGCACAATCCTGTTTCAGACGATGGCAGCTACCAGGCTTTTGACTATCAACTGGTTCAGGATAGTTTGTACCTATCTAGCAAGCCACTCCCAGACCACCCCTACTTTTCCAACCAGCAAACCAGCTCTGCTATTCTCAAAATCCCTAAAAAACTACTGCCCCTTACCAATCTCAATCTGAAAACAACAGATAGCAGTCTGACGATGGCGGCTGTGCAGGCGAGCGAACAGCTAGTCATCAATGCAGATGATAGCAGCATCAGCATGACGAAAGTGAACTGTCCAAGCTCTGCTCTACGGTTAGAAGACTCTACACTAACTATCTCAGATGGACAGCTGAGCGAGTTAAAATTGGAAGCCAGCGATGCCGTTATTACTCTCTCAAGCATGAGCCTTTTAGATGCAAGGATAACATTAGAAGACTGTGTCTGGAAGTTGAAGGATTTTGTCCTAACCTTTAAACCAAGTACGAACATCAGTTTGGACATCTGGGAGGAAGATTCTAGCCTCAAACTTCCAAAGGATAAGGCGTTTACCATGATGAAAGAGGATAACACCACTCATCTCAGCTACAAGCAAGAAAATAGCCCTGCTCAGCTGGTTATTCATTGTCAAGACTGCCAGCTACATGTGGGATAAAATAAAAGAAACTCAGATAGTTTAATCATACATACAAACCTAAAAAGCCCTCCTCAACGGAAGGCTTTTTAACTTATTTAAACAATAAAATGGAAATCAGTGCCAAGATGGCTGGTCCACCTTGGGTCAAGATAATTTTTGGACTAGATGTCACAGCTCCATAACCTGCTGCTACAATAACAAACAAGACAAAAATAGTTGTAATTTCAAGGTTTCCTGTGAAAATTCCATACAAGAGAAAGACAGCCAACAAACCATTGTAAATACCTTGGTTTTTGAAAAGTGTCGTCACAGACTTACGTTGCAATTCATCCTTTGTCATATTAAAGACACGACTAGTAGAATCTGAATGGGTCGCAAAGGTTTCCAAGTACATGATATATAGGTGCTCAATAGCTACGATACTAGCTAGAATAGTGGTAAAAATAGACATAATGTCTCCTCTCAAAAATTATATAGGTAGATTTTGCAAGCCAATCAACAGTTTATCAAGAGTGGCTAGGAATTGCTCGCTCTCCTCAACAGTTAGAATCTGATTCATCGAAGCTTTAATAGCTAGGTGGTGAGCAGAAGGACTCGTGACTAGCGCTTCCCTAGCCTGCTCAGTTGGCCAGACAAGTACTTCTCTCTGATTGTCAGGATTTCGCTTGCGAATGATATAGCCGCTCTCTTCCAACAATTTGAGATGACGTGTAACCGCTGCGCGGTCTATCTGAAGCTTCTCCTGCAAAGCCAACTGATGCAGGGGTGCATCTTTTAATAATGCTTGCAATATTGAATAGCGTGTCAAACTGATTCCCAACTGCTTTTCAAAAAGATTGGAAATCGTCTCATCTGCCACTTTCAGTCTGTATAACAAATCTTCCATTTCTTGCATTATCTACCTCTTTTGATTGACTAATCAATCATTGATAAGTCAATTATACTACAATCCGAACAATTTTCAACTATTTTGCCTAACTATTAAAAAAATATGTTGTCTACACCTATATTTTGTTATAATTAAAAAAATAACTAGCAGAGGGATGGGACTTACTTATGGAAAATACTCCTAGACTAAACTTGGTCATAGATGTGCTCATGCTCGCTGGTGCCATTTTGGCACAAAGCGGTGCAGAAATTCACCGAGTTGAAGATACCATGATTCGGATTGCACATTCACAAGGAATTGAACAGGCCAATGTCCTTGCCATCCCTGCTGCTATCTTTTTCTCCATCGACCATACGAATATTTCGCGTATGAAACGCATCGTAAATTCAAATTACGACATGCAGAAAGTTTGTGACGTCAACCAAATCTCCCGTTCCCTAGCCAATGAAGAAATCAGCCTGGAAGACGCTTGGAGCCAATTAAATGCAATCAAACAACAAAAGCCACCTTATAACAATATCCAAATAACCTTAGCTGCCGTAGTAGCCGCACCATTTTTTACCATTATGTTCGGAGGTTCTCTTTTAGATGCAGCAGGTGCTGTCCTCGCAACGGCTTTGGCTTTCCCTATCTCACTGATTGTCGAGCGCTACGTTGGAATTGATTTTGTTACCACCTTCGTTGGCGCCTTTGTCTTCTCACTTACCTCCTACTTATTAAGCGCAACCACTACTCTCCCCATTAATCCCAACTTAATTAACGCAGGGGCAGTCATGCCTTTTGTACCAGGGATTGCTTTTACAAATGCTGTAAGAGACCTTATGACCAATCATATCAATACAGGGATGACCAAATTTTTCCAAACAGCGCTTATTATTTTATCGCTCGGTGCAGGTACAACTGTGGCCTTTATGCTTGTGAGGTAATCTATGACACCAGTTAACTTCTTATTACAGGCACTAGCCTCTTATATCGCTATCGCAGCCTTCTTAATTGTTCTCAATGTTCAAAGAAAAATGCTAGTCCCCGGTGGACTCCTAGGCATGCTAGTCTGGCTCATCTATCTTTCATTATTAGGACCAACTAATGTACTGATTGCAACCTTCCTTGCAGCAATTATCGGATCTTGCATTAGTCAAATCATGAGTATTTTGCTTAAAACACCATCTGTTATTTTTTCACTTGCTATCCTAGCACCGCTTGTTCCAGGCTATCGAGCCTACATGACCACGACTTATTTCGTTTCTGGTGACCACGCTCAAGCCCTAACCAATATCACTACCGTCTTAACTTTAGCCTTAGTCATTCCCATCGGTATGGCCAGCGGAACAATATTATTACGCCTTTATAAGGTTCTTCGAACAGGCAAAAAAACAGCCTAACCCCTTGAAAATAAGGGGCCTTTTTGTTAAAATGAAAACTTATCAAAGGAGATGCTATGAACCAAAACGTAACCAATTTAAAACTTGCTGAACGTGGTGCCTTGCTATCTATCGGTGCCTATATTATCCTATCAGGTATCAAACTCGTTGCAGGACAGCTCTTTCATTCAGATGCCTTACGAGCAGATGCCTTCAATAATATTTCTGATATTATCGGTAATATCGCTGTACTTATTGGACTAAAAATGGCACAGAAACCAGCTGATACCGATCATAAATTTGGACACTGGAAAATGGAAGATTTAGCAAGCTTGATTACATCCTTCATCATGTTTGTCGTTGGTTTCCAAGTACTCTATGATACCCTCCAAAAACTAATCAGCAATTCTTCTATCGAAGTAGACATTATGGGGGCCATTGTCGGAATTTTTTCTGCACTAGTTATGTTAGCTGTTTATTTATATAATAACCGCTTGGCAAAAAAAGTACGTTCCAAGGCCTTAGAAGCAGCTGCCAAGGATAATCTATCCGATGCAGTCACTTCCATAGGAACTTCTATCGCAATCTTTGCTGCAGCTTTCAACTTCCCTATTGTCGATAAAATTGCAGCCATCATCATCACCTTCTTTATCCTAAAAACAGCCTACGATATTTTTATGGAAAGCTTCTTTACCCTATCTGATGGATTTGATGAAAATTTATTGAAAAAGTACGAGGAAGATATTCTCAAACTCCCAAAAATCGTTTCTGTCAAATCACAACGTGGTCGGACTTATGGAGCCAATATCTATCTTGATGTTGTTTTAGAAATGAATCCAGACTTATCCGTTTATGAAAGTCATGAAGTGACTGAGCAGGTTGAGCAACTCCTAACACTCAAACATGGAGTTTTTGATGTGGATATTCACGTAGAACCATCTGAAATTCCACACGATGAGATGTATGAGCATGTGTACGATAAACTCTTCCGTTTTGAAACAGAGATACAAGCGCATGCTAATGGGTATGAAGAATTGATTGACGACCAGTATCTCTTAATTGATGCCAAAGGCCACTACCGAAATAAAACTCAGATGCTTGCCGACCACCCCATCCAAACGACGTATTTATCAAATTACCAAATGACATCTATTAGCCATAAATCAAAATTAGTTACGTTTGAAATTGGTGATTATGTTCATACATCACTTTGGCGCCGTCATGAAAATTGGACTGTTATTTTCCATCAAATTTCAAAGAAGCAAGCCTCTCAGAACGAATCTACTGAAAAAATCTCTGATTTGCATAATCCATAATAAAAAATAGGAATTTTCCCTGAATTATAGGGAGAATTCCTACTTTTTTAACCTTCCTTTTGAGCTATTATAGTCTTTTATACTCAATTTGTAGTTATTTAGTTTTTGTTTAGTATATGATAAAAGCTAAATAACTATAGAAGATTAGAGCTTACTGTTTTTGGATTTCGTTGATTATTATATTATAAAGAAAAAGCCTCTACCCGAATAAATATTGGAGTAGAGGTTTTAACTGAATGATATTGCCCATTGGCAGGGCTTTTATTTGTTTGTTAATCAATCCTAATATAGCAAAGGCGCCAACAGTAAAATCACAAGTAAGGCTAACAAATGCCCAACTGTCACTAGGATAAACGAATACTTGAGGCCACGTTTCATACTTAATTTCGAAAGATTGTGGAAGGTAATCATCACACCAGACTGAGGCATAACTGTCAAGATAGCCGATGCAACAACTACTACACGATGCAACAACTCCGGATTAATCCCCATTTCCAAATAGGCAGGAAGGAAATTACTTGAAGCAATACCTACCGCACCAGAAGATGAACCGATAATGCCACTAATCAATGCTGTCGAAACAGATAAACTAATCAGTGGTGATCCTGGTATTTGTTGAATCCATTCTTGAATGACTGCAAAACCTGCTGACAAGGTTAACACCGTCCCAAATGCTACGGTACTAGAAGTTGCAAAAGCAGGCACTATAGATGCTGTTGTCGCAGCATTCAAAATTTCTTTTTGATTTGGCAGATATGGATAAAAAATCAAGGCTGATAGAAGGATAGAGACCAACAATCCGATTGCCAGGACATTCGGAGTTTTACTCATTAGGAAAATCGTCCCAATAAGACTGAATAGAGGCAAGACTGATAAAAATAGATTTGGTGTCTTATCAGCTACCACTACTGCAGTTTCATCCTCTTCTTCCGTATACGTCTCTCCATTTGCTAGACTTTTCTTGAGGCAGTAGGCCATGTAGAGCAAGCCAAATATTAATAGCGTCAAGCTGGCTGCCAAACTGATAACGGGTGCCGCGGTCAAGCTAGTTCCCAAAACTTTTGTCGGAATGACATTCTGGATGGAAGGTGCCCCAGGAAGAGTTGTCATCGTATAAGTACCTGCTCCCAAAAAGACAGGAATCGGAAAAAGTGCCCAGTTGATATTCAACTCTTTAAAGAGTGGGCGTGAAAGGGGAAGCAAGGTAAAAATGACTACAAAAATACTCACACCACCATAGGTCAGAATGGAAGCAATCAAAGTGATGGCTAACAAGCCCTTATAGGGACTATCTTTTCCCATTACTTTCAAAATGCTATTGGCAATCGTCTGCGTAGCTCCACTTGCCTCCATATAACGTGCCAATATAGACCCCAACATAAAGATGGCAAAATTATTAATCAAAAAAACTGCTAAGCCCGCCATATAAGACTGCTCTTTGCCCAACATAACTTCCAAAACATTCATCTGATTGGTCAGAATGATGATTAAACTAGCTAGTGGTGCAGCAATGATAACATGTAAATTTTTTGATGTCCAATAAATAATGGCTACAATAGCCAATAAAACTCCTAAAGTTGCTAAAATTGTCATAAAACTCCTTTATCTATTCTATCCTCTAATAAACCTAGTATCAGAGGTAACTATTTGAAAATTTTTATATCTTTTTGTTCCCCTAGTTCTGCAAGTAAGTCCGATACCACTTTTTTCAAAATTGGGTGACGGTAATCAGAAGCAATCTCAGCAAGAGGTTTGAGAACAAATGCTCTTTCATGGGCGTAGGGATGGGGAACAATCAGATTCTCTTCTTGAATCTTCTCCTCATCCCAAAAAATAATATCCAAATCAATGGTCCGTTGTCCCCATTTTTCAATCCGTACTCGGTCCAACTCTTGTTCGATGTTCTGGCAAACGCTTAGAAAATCCTGAGCAGACAAATCAGTATACACTTGACAGGCTAGATTGAGGAAATTAGCCTGATCTGTCTTGCCCCAAGCTGGAGTTTCATAAATATTGGAAGCTAAGCCAAGCTGGCAACCTGGATGCCTGGCTAATTTGTCTAGGGCTGCCTGTAAATAGGCTTGCCGATTGCCCATGTTCCCTCCGATACTGAGATAGGCTAGATGCTTCATGGTCGTTCACGCTCCAATTCAATTCCGACAGAATCATAGTGTCCAGCAATGGGCGGATTTTCCTTGTAAATGGCCAAGCGAATCTTCTCCACCTTTGGAAATTGATCAAAAATCTCCTGACAAATAACACCTGCTACCTTTTCTATAAGGATGTAGGGCTTGCCTTCCACAACTGCTTTAATGGTATCAAAGACCATACCGTAGTGAACTGTGTCTTCTAAATTGTCAGTTTGTGAAGCTGCTGTCAGGTCAACAAACAAATCACAGTCAACTGTGAAAATTTGACCAAGAACTTGTTCTTCTTTGAAGGCACCATGGTAGCCGTAAAAGCGACATTTATTAAGAGAAATCTTATCCATGTTGACCTCCAGAAGTCAATTGGTCCCAAACTTTAACGATGTCACGGTTGGCAGCGACATTGTGAACACGGACTATTTTACAGCCTTTTTGGACTGCCCAGGCAGACAAGGCTGCCGTTGCTTGATCGCGGTCAGTCGGTAAGCTATTTCCACCAAGCAGATAATCTACCACGCGCTTACGAGATATTCCAAATAGAACGGGATAACCAAGAGCAGTAATCTGTTCCAGACCTTGCAAGAGGTCCAGATTATGTTGGACATTTTTTGAAAAACCAAATCCTGGGTCTAACCAAATCCGGTCTGCAGAAACACCAGCATCAAGTGCTGCTTGGGCACGCTCGGCTAGAAAGTTTTTGACCTCTCCAACAACATCCGCATAGCTTTCTTCTTTCTGGTTGTGCATGAGAATAATTGGTACCTTGTACTCCGCAGCCAAGGCTAACATATCTCCATCATAAAGTCCTGCCCAGACATCATTTAAAATATCTGCTCCTGCTTCCAAGGCTGCACGTGCTGTGCCTGTTTTATAGGTATCGATGCTGACCAAACAATCGTAGTTTTCTTTTATTGCACGAATAATTGGAACCACGCGAGCAATCTCGTCTTCTTCAGACACAAATGTTGCACCTGGACGAGTGGACTCCCCACCAACATCAATGACGGTAGCACCCTCAGCCAACAACTTTTCTACTTGTACCAAGGCAGACTCCACCTCATTATAGTGACCACCATCTGAAAATGAATCTGGCGTCACATTGAGAATCCCCATAATGGTTACTTGATTCGCTAACTGTTCGATTGACATAGAACCTCCTATTTATTGTGAATCATTGACAAGAGTTCACGGCGCAAGATGGCATCTTCCTTGTATTTGCCAAGGGCAACTGTGGTCACTGTCTTACTACCTGGCTTGCGAATACCACGCATACTCATGCACATATGCTCTGCTTCGACCATGACAAAAACGCCTTCTGGTTCAAGGGCATCTTGAAGTGCATGAGCCACTTGATGAGTTAAGCGCTCCTGCAATTGAGGGCGACGACTTGCCACCTCTACTGCACGCGCCAATTTACTAAGACCTGTCACACGCCCTTTACTCGGAATATAGGCTACATGTGCAATACCATAAAATGGGACAAGATGGTGTTCACACATAGAATGAAAAGGAATATCCTTTACCAAAACAACCTCTTCATGTCCCTCTGAAAAGACAGCTGTAAATTGGTCTTTGGGATCCTCTTCTAGGCCGTTAAACATTTCTAAATACATCTTAGCGACCCGTTTAGGCGTATCTAATAAACCTTCACGATTCGGGTCCTCACCCAATAATTCCAATAATTGATAAATTGTTTGTTCGATTTGTTCTTGTTTTGACATAGTGCATCCTAAATAGTTTGATGTTCTTATTATACCTCAAAAACTGTTTTCAGAAAAGGGCTTTCAGTATTCTAATCCCAAAACTGTCCCCTACCAGAGCACCAAGCAGGTGTCCCTACTACCACCTTTGTGGTATAATAGGATAAATCAACTACAAGGAGCCTTTATGACCAAAAAAACCATCCAACTCGCTACGATTTGCTACATTGATAATGGTAAGGAATTTCTTCTCCTTCATCGAAACAAGAAAGAAAACGATGTCCATCAAGGAAAATGGATTGGAGTTGGTGGTAAACTAGAACCTGGCGAAACACCACAGGCTTGTGCCATCCGCGAGGTCTTCGAAGAAACAGGCCTGACCGTTACCAAGCATGCCCTCAAAGGAGTCATCACCTTTCCAGACTTTACTCCAAACACTGACTGGTACACCTATGTCTTTAAGATAACTGGTTTTGAAGGAAGTTTGATTGATTGCAACGAAGGCGATTTAGAATGGGTTCCTTATGACCAAGTGCTCTCCAAACCAACTTGGGAAGGCGATCGCCATTTTCAAGCATGGCTATTAGAGAACAAACCCTTCTTTTCCGCTTGCTTCCGCTATGACGGGGATAGCTTGCTGGATTACAGCGTTGATTTTTATGAGGAATAATTCTATAAATTGAAAAAGCCTTGGTTTTCAAGGCTTACTTTCGTTATAAGAATTTTTTCTTAGGCATTTGCTTGTTCAATACGACATCCAAGGGACCGGCTGACAATACTGTATCTACCAAACGTTTATTTGTAATTTTTTTATCGAGGAGAACTTGATATTCTAAGATCAGCGCTTCTTTTTTCTTCTTGTATTTGAGGGAAATCAAGTCGGCTTGCTTGCAAGATTTACCAAATTGATTTTCAAAAAATTGATCATAATCAAAATTCATTGGCACTGTCACCAAGAGATGACGACGATTTTGATTGACTTGAGCAAAGCTGATGTTCTCAAAAATCAAGATACAAGCAGATAGGATGACCGTCATAAAGACAGCCAAACCTAGGAAGCCCATTCCTGTCGCTAGACCGATAGCCATCGCTAAGAGGACTGCAAGCATTTCCTTCGAAGAACCTGCTGCTGAGCGGAATTTAATTAGACTGAAAGTCCCTGCTACCGCAACACCCGCTCCCAAGTTACCATTAACTAATGCAATGATAACAGCAATCAAAGCTGGCATTAAACTTAGTGTGATGACAAATTCCTTTGTATAATTAGATTTATATTTATAAACAGCCGCTAAGAGTACCCCCATGGATAGACTAACTCCAAAAACCATGGACATCTGCGCTAAGGTAATATTGCTATTGGCCGTTGAAAAAATGCTATTAAACAGCTGCATGTTGGCTTACTTCCTCTCCAGTGATGTTGTGGGCAAGCTTATAGGCATTGCCATATTTTGAAAATGATTGTTTTTCGATCTGGTATTTTTCAAGCAAGGCTACTAACCATTCTGGTCGCTCTTCTGGAACTTTTACTTCCATGATTACTTTGGTTGGGTCTAATAGGTTCTTACCAAATTTACCTTCCATTGCATCCACATCGTAGTCTCGATACAGTAAGTTCTTATCAATTGTGAGACGAACTTTTTTGTCTTCGATTCCTTTATAGGATACGCGATCGTAGTAGATATACATCTTCGGCTTAATAGTCCCGTAGCGTTCTCTCAACATTTCGAGTTCTGATGTTACCTTATCATCCTTGATTGTAGAATCAATCACTCCATTTTCGATATAATTTGTTACAGAAACAGGGTTTGAAGTTAAACGGTATTTATAGCCAATTTTATTTTCTTTTTTCTTGATTTCAAGAAAGGCTTGACTCGATTCAGATGGTGTCGCATCATAGACACGCATACGAATTTTCTCACGTCCATTCTTTTTGGCAAGTGAATCTTGAATCATATCAAAATCTTCATTATCAAAGTAGATATTGGTAATCGTTGATGTCGCAAATTCATCTGCCATCATGTACTGACGAAGTTCCTTTTCTAAAAGTTCAAAAGTTTTTTTATCAACGATATATTTAGTCTCTTTACGCTTAAACTGCTTTTGTACGATTCTTGTTTTCATTATTGTGCCTCTTCTATCCTAAATTTTGACAGGTCCCTGTCTTGTTTACAAGATATAGTTTACCGACCAAGCTTTAAATGAAACTGAAAATAAAATTAAACAAAACTTAAACTACAATAAAGTTGAAATTCTTTTGTCACATTCTAATCTATGCTACAATAGTCCTATCAATAGTAAGGCAAGGAGAAACCCATGTACGAATTTGTCCTAGAATACGGCTCTTTCCCCGTAAAACTCATCGACGGTTTTGTCAACAATCGCTCAGAAATTCCTGATTTTCTCAAAGAGGATGAAGAAATGATTGCCCGATTGAATGAGATTAACGAACTCTTCCACCAACTTTTCTTAACCATCGAATGCAAGTTTGACTACATCGGCAAGCAATTCCCTGACAAGATTGAACAACTACGAGCACTCTATCATCCCCTGGCAGACGATTTACTAGCCAAGTATAGCAACCAGATAGAGTTGAAGATTGAACCTTTTATTTTGTAAGACAAAAGAGATGACCGCAATCATCTCTTTTCTTCTATTCTGTATTCCAAACCATACTGATCACGCGATAAGTAGCCATAGTCTACCAAGTAGCGTCTTAAAATTGCATAGTCATCATAAAACTCAGCTAGAAAGGCATTAACCTCTTTTTCAGTGAATGTTAAGCCTTTCTTAGCCAATTCTTCTTGTAAATAGGCAAACAAGACCTGCTTACTTTTCAGCTTTTTCGGAATGACAAGTAACTTCCCTTCTCGGAAAAATTTTTCTTGAATATCTTGGTGTGACATATTATCAATCTCCTCCTAAAAATATCATAACCTTTCGCCAAAACGAAAATTTTGCTTTATATTCAATCATATCTTGAAAACCATTGAAACCATTATAATGAAACGTATGCTCACCAATTTCACCAGTTGAAGTTTGCCAACTTACACGTAAATTAGGTATCCCACATGGTACCAAGGTATCAATAATAATCCCTGTACCAGATTGAATATTTTCTTTCTTTAGTATTCTCTTCTTTTTAAAGATATTCTTTTTTTCATTATAACTAAGCTCATAGAATTCAATTTTCTTCAAATCTACTCCTCTAGGAATTATTAAAAATTTTTCTCCACTTAGATTTCCTATTTTACACGTTTCATAATATCTAAGTTTTATTTCTTCTATTTGCTCATGTGTATGTAGCTGTAAGATATTAACGTTATCTACAATATTTGATTTGTTAAAACTAATTTTTATTATCAAAATAAAGATTGATAGAATTTGTAAAATTCTAAGTACCCAATCAATATAAACTTCAACGTTCTGAAAATTATCCATTATTACACCTATCCCAAAAATCCTAGCCCACAGGCTAGGATTTCACAATATTTACAAATTAACGAATTTCAGCACCAAGCTCAACCAAAGCCTTACTGATTTTCTCCATGTACTTAGCCACTTCTTCATCCGTCAGGCTATCCGCAGGATTTTGGAAGGTCAGGTTGTAAGCCATAGACTTCTTACCAGCCTCAATATTGCTGCCAGCATAGACGTCAAAGAGGGTCACCTTAGTCAAGCGTTTCACGCCAGCACCGGCAATAGCACCCAGAACATCCTGATGTTTGACATCGCTGCTCAAAAGCAGGGCAATATCGCGGCTAACCGCTGGGAATTTGGAGATTTCCGTAAATGGCTGAGCAGGCTGGAGAGCTTCTTCAATCGCATCCAGATTGATTTCAGCCATATAAGTTTCAGGAATACCGTAGTCCTTAGCCGTTTGAGGATGTACCTGACCGACAAAGCCGATTACCGCCCCATTCAAATGAATTTCAGCTGTACGACCTGGGTGCAGAGCAGCAATTTCACTAGTCGCCACAAAGTCAACTGCCAACTTGTAGTGACCAAAGATAGCTTCCAAGATACCTTTGGCATGGAAGAAATCAATGGGTACTGCTGGTGTCTGGAAGTCTTTCTCAGCCACCAAACCTGTCAAGACAAGGGCAAATTTATTGATTTCTTGCGGCAGGTCTTCTTTTGGATTGCCTGACTGTTCAAAGATTTTACCGATTTCGTAGAGGGCCAAGTTCTTGTTCTTACGGGCCACGTTGTAGGCTACCGTTTCCAGCATACCAGACACCATATTCTGACGAAGGGCAGAGCGGTCAACGGTCATCGGCCACATGAGTTCGGTGACTGTGGTTGGACGAGCCGCAAACTCCACTGCCTTTTCAGGTGTTGTCAGGGCATAAGAAATAATTTCTGTCAGTCCTGCACCTTCTGCCAGGCTACGCACTTGACGACGGATGTTCTGGGTCAGGGTCAACTCACCTGCTGTTCCGTCCTCTTTTGGAAGAGTGGTCGGCAGATTATTATAGCCATAGATACGAGCGATTTCCTCTACCAAGTCTGCTGGGATGCGAATGTCCCAACGACGACGCGGTACTGCTACTGTAAACTGACTTGCATCGCCAGTTGTTTCCATACCTAAACGACGGAAAATGTCTGCGATTTGGGCATAGTCAAGGTTGGTACCAAGCGAGCGGTTAACGTAATCAATGGTCGCTGTGACTGGGACATCCGAAGTGTCCACGCTACCCGCAGAAACGATACCAGACAAGACCTGACCACCAGCCAGTTCTGCAATCATAGCAGCTGCTGTGTCCATGGCCTCCGTCAAGGTTGCCACGTTGATGCCTTTTTCAAAGCGAGAAGAGGACTCTGAGCGAAGGTTGAGGCGACCTGAGGTCTTGCGGATAGACTTGCCGTCAAAAAGGGCAGCTTCCAGCACAACCGTTTTAGAACGATTATCAATCTCTGTGTTGGCACCACCCATGACACCTCCGAGGGCAACTGCCTTGTCCGCAACGGAAATGACGATGTCATCAGTAATCAAGTCACGCTCTTCGCCGTCAAGAGTTACCAAGTTTTCACCCTCTTTTGCCTGACGAGCTACGATTTTCTTACCGCCAAACTTGTCAAAGTCAAAGGCGTGCATGGGCTGACCGAAATAGAGCAAGATGTAGTTAGTGATGTCCACCACGTTGTTGAGCGGGCGGATACCTGCGTTCATGAGCAGGTTTTGCAACCACTGTGGGCTCGGTGCGATGGTCACATTTTCAATGACACGGGCCGTGTAGGCAGCCACCTTGTCTGACTCAATGGCCACTTCAATCACATCGCTGGCCTTCTTGTCGCTTTCCTCCAAGGCTACAGGCTTGAAGTTGACCTTGCTGTCATAGATAGCCGCCACTTCGTGAGCCACACCACGCATAGAGAGGGCGTCGGCACGGTTTGGCGTGATAGACAGCTCGATAATCTCGTCGTCGAGGTCAAGGTATGAAAAGACTGGCTCACCCACGACTGCATCTTCAGGCAGGTGGTAGATTCCATCCGCATATACTTTTGGCACCACAGAGTCGGACACGCCGATTTCGCTCAATGAGCAGAGCATCCCCAAGGACTCAACGCCGCGGATTTTGCCTTTCTTAATCTTGTAGTTTCCAGCGATACGAGCTCCTGGCAGAGCGACGATCACCTTGATGCCTGGCTTGACATTTGGAGCACCGCAAACGATTTGCGTAACTTCCTCACCGACATTGATCTGGCAGATGTTAAGGTGAGTATCAGGAATTGGCTCAGCAGACACAACCTGACCCACAACCAACTTAGAAAGGCCAGCACTCTTTTGCTCAACTCCTTCTACCTCAATCCCTGTAGTTGACATTTTTTCAGACAAGTCATGGCTTGTCGCATCAAAGTCAACGAGTTCTTTTAACCATTTGTAACTTACTAACATAACTTTTCTTTCTTTATTTTTTTAGAAAACACTACTTTTTCAGCTGTAAACCTAGTGAGAGGAGTAGGTAGACCACTATAGCAGCTACCGCTTCTCTCAATCAACAATCTAATAACTTTATCGGATTACGACGTTCTAAGGTTGACATTTTTTCAACCTTAGAACTAGTGAGACGATTAGACAGTTCGCCATAGCGACTGTCGTCTCATAAATAGGTGCTTCAGCACCATTTATGAGTATCTGAGTCCGACGGATTTCAAGCAAAACGATATTTTTTGCTTGAAATCCTAGTAAGGTAACTAGGAAAGTCGCTTAATACGATTTCCTTCTACTCACTCCTGCGGAGTTACGACGTTCTAAGGTTGAAAACGATACTTTTTCAACCTTAGAACTAGTGAGGGGAGTAGGTAGACCGCTATAGCGGCTACCGTCCTGTTTCTAGATACTTTCAGTATCAGAAACAGGGCTCACATCAAAATTGCTCCGAGAATCGTACATCGCCTTGATAGAATCCACGAATATCGTTGATACCGTAGCGGAGCATGGCAATGCGTTCCTGACCAAGACCGAAGGCAAAGCCAGAGTACTTGGTTGAGTCAATGCCGCTCATTTCCAATACTTGTGGGTGGACCATGCCGGCACCGAGGATTTCAATCCAACCTGTTTTCTTACATACGTTACAGCCGTCACCACCACACTTGAAGCAGGAAACATCCACCTCAACTGAAGGCTCAGTGAATGGGAAGTATGATGGACGGAGACGAATTTGACGCTCTTCACCAAACATTTTCTTGATAATCATTTCAAGCGTACCTTTGAGATCGCCCATGGATACATTTTCACCGACAACCAAGCCTTCAATCTGGTGGAACTGGTGGCTGTGGGTCGCATCGTCCGTATCACGACGGAAAACACGGCCTGGCGAAATCATCTTCAAGGCACCTTTTGAGAAATCATGCTGGTCCATGGTCCGTGCCTGAACAGGCGACGTATGGGTCCGCATAAGGATTTCTTCTGTGATGTAGAAGGTATCCTGCATATCACGTGCTGGGTGGTCTTTTGGCAAATTCATGCGCTCAAAGTTGTAGTAATCTTTTTCCACTTCAAATCCGTCAACGATTTGGAAGCCCATGCCCAAGAAAATATCTTCGATTTCTTCAGAAGTCTGGGTCAAGACATGACGTTTTCCGACCTTGACCTGACGACCTGGCAAGGTCACATCAATAGTTTCTGACGCTAATTGCTGTTGAATTTTTGCGGCTGCAACCTTCTGAGCGGTTTCTTCAAAGGCAGCCGTCAGCACATCACGCACCTCATTGACCTGCTTACCAACGATTGGTTTCATGTCGTTAGATAGGTCTTTCAGACCTTTCAACAAGTCAGTCAAGGACCCTTTTTTACCCAAAACCGCAACACGCAGGTCTTGTAGTTCTTTTTCTCCTTGGTGCTGGATTTCTTTTAACTTTTCAAGTGTAGTTTGGCTTAATTCAGCTAACTGTTGTTCAATGTTTGACATAATTCCTCCAATAAAAAAACGCATGACACCACTCGTATCGGAGCGTTGTCACGCGGTACCATCCGTTTTCATCTGCTAGGCAGACCTTAGTTCCATGAACCAGTATTCACAAGTGAAGTGTCGCACGGTGAATAAAGGTTCTAAGTCCTTGCGTGAGTGAATTCGACCAACTTTCACTGATTGAGCTTACAGTCACGGCTCAACTCCCTGGGCAGTTTCCATAGGTGTACTAGTCTCACAGACTTCTATTCAATTAAGAATATTCTATCAAAAATAAGAAAGTTTGGCAAGAAATCTTCCTAGAAAACTCCCTCTATCTAGGATAGAAAGGAGTTTACATTTAGAACATGTACTTACAAGCGAAGTATTTTAAATAAGAACTAGTTTTTTGAAGGAATTCTGACTGTATTTTGAAAAAACTAGCCTTAGATGAAAGTACTGAACTGTGAATACAGGTTCTTATAGTTTTGCCTGCCATTTATTGGTCCAAACATTCTCATTTGGCACACCATAGAATGCATCTTTTCCTTCTAATTTATCAAGGAGGGATTCAATCGTGTTTTTATTATGATGGTAGGCATTGATAGCAGTTTTGACCATGGTAACATCGTGAAGGTGAGTTGTATAGTTTAGTGAAACGAAAATGGTTGGAACTTCATGTACATACCAAGGAACTTCATTGGACATGGCTGTTTTCCACTGGATGCGGTAATTATTCTGCGCTCCATATCCAATAACATTGGCAACAGTCAAGGCTAGATCAACTTCTTCTCGGTATTGCAACGTTTTTCCTTTGATTCGAGTCGTACCATCATTGACGGTCACTTCATAACCACGCGCTTCCAAGGCAGATTTAAGGTTATCAACCACTTCTGTACTTGCCGCCATAATCCCTTCTTTTTCGCCTTCTAGGTAATACAAACGGATTCTGCGATGGGTTTCTGGACTGATTGGAAGATTTTTCTGTGTATCTTTCAACAGCGTAATTGCTTTGTCTGCTGCTTCACGTTGCCAAGCCAAGTGTTCTTCACAGCCGATAATAGCCAATTCATCAGCTGATTTTAGTAAGTTTCCTTCTGCTTGCTTGATATGCAGATTGAGTTTGGCTTTCAGACCTAAAATGCGACGGAGAGCATCATGAAGGCGTTCTTCAGTAATCACTCCCTTGCGGTAGCCATTGAGCATAAATTCAAAATCTTCTTCTAAGTTATTGAAGAATAAGAACATATCGCAACCCGCAGCAACGGCTGCAGGTACGTAGTCTTCACGACGCATCGCTGCTGTCATCCCCAACATGTGGCTGGCATCTGTTATGACCAAGCCATTGAATTCCAGTTTTTCTTTCAATAAATCTTGAATCAATTCGGGAGCCAGCGTTGCAGGCAAAATATCTTCATCTTTCAAACTTGGATTCAATGTTTGTTGATAGTAGGGCAAGGCTATATGACCCGCCATAATCATCTCAACACCAGCTTCAATATGATGACGATAGACACGACCAAAACTCTTGTCCCATTCTTCTGGAGAGAGCTCATTGACACCGAGGACTAGGTGCTGATCACGTTCTTCTGTACCATCTCCTGGGAAATGCTTGATACATTGAATTACATCTCTTTCAGCAGTCAATCCTTCCAAATAGGCACTGGTATAGGCAATAACATCATCAGCATTGGTGCCGTAGGCTCTGGTATTGACGATAGTATTGCGCCAATTCTGAACAATGTCCACGCAAGGGTCAAAGTTGACATTTACACCTAATGCAGTCTCCTCTCGCGCAGATACGAGACCTGCTAGGTAGGGGATACGAGGATCCCGACTGGCTTCCGATTGAGCGCCTGAGGAAATATAGGTTCCTCCTTTCACAGCTCCATCTCCACCTGAGTCGCAGTTCGCTGCAACCAAGAGAGGTACTTTTGAATAGCTTTGCAACTCGTTAATCAGTCCTTGTACCTGTTCTGGACTACCATTCATATAGCGGGCGCCACCTATGTGGTATCGATTCATCAATTCCTGATTACTCAGATTATTTCCGCTAAAAGCGTCTCCTCCGAAGAAGAATAAATTAACAAACAATTGACCGATTTTTTCTTCATCAGTCAGTTGAGCCAAGGTATTTTCCACCCAAGCAATCTGCTCTTCATCCAAACAATAGGGTTTCTTCCGCAAATCAACCAATCTAGGCATTACTTCCTCCTTATTTTCCTCGCCAAATACGTGTATCTACCAAACCACAGTAGGCATCAACAGGCGTTACTCCTGTAAAGGCTGATTCTCCTGCTAGTTTGGCAACCAAGGCTTCTAAAGTGACAGGCAAGCCATCATAGGCATTGATATAGGTTGCAACCTGTGGCATATCTGCAAGTGCAAATGGGTGCTGAACAGAGACAACAATGGTTGGAATTTCGTGGACATAGAAAGGCTGGTCTGGTGTTCCTTTGGCAGCTGGCCAAATAATCCGCTGAGTTGTCCCGCCAGAATTTACATCCACCAAATTGATAATCAAATCATAGTTATCTGTGATTTCGGCAATAGGACGCTTGGAAGCATAGACATTTGCAATCGCTGCTGGTCTTTCTTCTTCTGGCAATTTGGCAATCCGTGCTTCTGTATTTTCCCAGATAGATACTTGGTGACCTCGAGCTTCTAATAGTTCTTTCAGCGTATCGGCTGCTCTCTTCTTGCCAGCATTGATCATGGCGCCAAAACCACCCTTATAGCCATCTACTTCTACCAACAAAATACGTTCGTAGCGTTCTGGATTGACAGGGAAAATTCCTTCTTGTTTGGCTTTTACCAAGGTAATCGCCTTGTCAGCTACTTCTTTTGCAAGCTGTTTCGCCTCATCTCTACCAATCAAATCCAGCGCTTCTTCTTTTGGCAACATGATTTCCTGACGACGACCTTCAAACAAGTGAAGACCGAGTTTAGCTTTCAAGCCCAGGGTACGACGAAGGGCATCATGGAGGCGTTCCTCAGAAAGCAGACCATTTTCCAATCCTTCTTTCATCCATTGCAAATCTTCTTCTGGATCATTGAAAAAAAGGAAAAGATCACATCCTGCCTCAATAGCTGTAGGCAATAGCTCACGACGCGGCATAGAGGCTGTCATACCAATCATGTGACTGGCATCCGTGACGATGGCACCATTGTAACCTAACTCGCCACGAAGCAATTCATCCAAGAGGGTTTTATTCAGCGAAGCTGGCAACATGTCATCCAATTCACGTTCTGGATGCATTTCTTTCTCAACATTTGGCAAATGAATGTGTCCCGCCATAATACCTGGAAGACCTGCGTCAGCCATTTCACCGTAAATCCGTCCAAAAGTCTCCATCCATTCAGACTTGGTCATGGGATTCGAAGCAAAAGAGAGATGATGGTCACGTTCATCAATGCCATCGCCTGGGAAATGCTTAGCAAACGGCACAATGCCGTGTTCCATAATGCCACGCATGTATTCTTTGGATAATTCAATGACTTGGTCTACATTAGCTCCCCAAGTTCGGTTTGCAATGATTGGATTGCGCCAATTACGGCTGAGGTCCATAATCGGTGCAAAGGAGGCATTGCAGCCTACCGCAGCTGCTTCAAGTCCTGCAACTTTCCCCATTTCATAAGCATAGCGGGGATCGGCTGTCGCAGCAATCTTGATTTCATCCCCAATTTTCGTTCCATCCGTAACAGCACCATTCCCACCAGATTCGGTATTGGCTGCAATCAAGAGAGGAATCTTAGACTTGGTCTGCAAAATATAGTTTTGCTCCCAAATATCTGCAGCAGGTCCAGGATTGTAACGAACAGCAGCAATCTTATAATCATTTAATACTCCAGTCAGATATTCTTCTGTCCGCTGGCTCCCCATGTTGACAAAGAGATGACCAATTTTTTCATCCAAGGTCATCTGAGCAATGGTTTCTTCAATCCAAGAAATAGCCTCTTCATCAAGGCTGTAAGGTTTCTTCCGTAAATCTACTAAATGTGTCATATTTGCCTCCAAAAAAGAAACTGAGTAAAAAGTCCTAACACTACTTCTCAAAGTTAGTGTCAACATCTCAGCGCAGTGGTTGATTGGCTTTAACAGTCCAGTGGACTGTTAAAGGTTGGAGATAAGATTTGCGAAGCAAATCTCAGCAATTCGTATATTACACTCCAAATCTGACCATTACGACAGTTGCGAACAAAGTTCGCTCCATTTCCAACCTCCAACAGTCACTACTCTGACTTAACGATTGATGCGAACTTTGTTCGCTCTATCTCCAACCTCCAAAGGTTCCCCGAACCTTTGGAGCTATACGGGGGAGGGAGTTCAAAAGGTCTGGGAGACCTTTTGAAGTAGGAAATACAAGCTGACGGTAGTCAGCTCACATTATTCAAAGTCTGGGGATAGACTGTTTCAGCTCAACAACTAGAAATAAAGACTTGTTGACGAACTCTTCTTTGAATGGTCGAGTTCTTTCCTGCTCCCCCTTCTCTCTAGTCGTCTAAATTATTCCAAAATGCCTGTATCAATTCTGTTTCTTTCTCACCTGTTAATGCTTGATGAGCAAATTCATCTGCAATCGTTTCTGTCAAATCTGTCCAAGATTGCATCTCTCGTCCTACTAAAATAGGACAGAAATGGACACCGTTCAATTCCGCCGCCTTCAAATCACCAGGCGAGTCACCAATCATCATAATCTTATCAGGACAATACCCTTCCTCTATTAATAGTTTGATGACATCTTCTTTCTTACCACGGTCTTGACAGTACAATTCTGTAACATAGTCCATCAAACCTTGGTCTGTCCACTCTTCTTCTACTGCTTCCTTATTAGCAGAAGAAACCACGTAGACTTTTCCTAACTGGCTCAATTTTTCCAAGCCCTTGTGAACACCGATGAAGGCTAAAACAGGGCCGCTATACTGCTTAATGGCTTGATTGACCTGGTTGGACCATTTTAAAGCGAGTTCCAAATCTTTAGACGGCTGCTCCTCTAACAATCTTTCCAGAGAAGCATTTGACAAAGAATCTGTGGTCGCGACCCAATTTTTCAAGTTGTCTATACCAGTCACACCTGCAAATTCTAGGCCTTTAACTAAGCCTACAAAACGGTTAATGCCACGTTCTCGTGAGTAGAGATTGACTCGATTCCATTCAGCTAAAAACGGTTCTTTATCTTTGACATCAAAAACATCTGCAGCCAAGGGGCCGAAAAAAAGTTTATGTTTGTAGGTCATGGTGTCCATGGCGCAGCCATCAGAGTCCACACAAAATACGTATTCCATCTTCATCATCAGACTCCTGAATAGGCCGAGAAGCCACCGTCAATCGGTAAAACAACACCGTTGACAAAACTTGCCAAATTCTCATCTGCCAAGAAGAAGACTCCTCCGACCAACTCTTCGGCTTCACCAAAGCGTCCCATTGGTGTATTGGTCAAAATCTTGTTGGCACGTGCGGTCGGTTGACCTGACTCGTCAAATAGCAAACCACGGTTTTGGTTGGTAACCAAGAATCCAGGCGCAATCGCATTACAACGAATGCCAACTTTTGAAAAATGGACTGCTAACCATTGGGTAAAATTACTAATAGCAGCCTTGGCACCTGAATAGGCTGGAATTTTTGTCAAAGGAGTAAAGGCATTCATGCTGGAAATATTGATAATATTTGCTCCCGAGCGACCGATCATATCCTGTGCAAAGACCTGTGTTGGCAATAAGGTTCCCAAATAGTTCAAATTGAATACAAAATTGATACCTGCCTCATCCAAGTCGAAGAAAGTTTTGGTATCAGCTGGCAACCCAATCTCATGGAATTCATTGTCCGTTGTCGCTTTGGGATTATTGCCTCCTGCACCATTGATTAATATGTCTACAGGACCAAAATCTGCTAGGACTTGCTGGCGAACTTCTTCCAAATTTTCCTTAGAAAGAACGTTAGATTTATAGGCTTTTGCAACGCCTCCTGCTGCTGCAATCTCATCAACGAAGACCTGAGCCGCAGCCTCATTCAAGTCCAAAAGTGCAACCTTTGCACCTGCCTTAGCAAATTCTTTTGCCAAATAGCCACAAAGAACGCCTCCTGCACCTGTAATAACAACAACCTTATCCTTAAACTCAATAACACGTGACATATTAGCTCTCCTTATTTCCAACTGTTTTGACTGTAATTCCAAAATCTGGTGTCTTGCCTGCTGCTAGCATATTGGCTTCATAGAGACCGTTAAAGTAGGTTGCTCCAAGGGCTCGGTCATACAGACCATAACCAGGTGTCTTGGTTTGGTCTCCCCAGATACGACGACCGTGGTCTGGACGCAAGGCACCCGTCCAGTCATAGTCTACCAATAATTTAACAACAGCGTTCATGTCAATGTCACCAGCCTGTGACAAATGTGCAGTTTCTTGGAAGCCCCAAGTACCTGCCGTCACATTGCGCGTATGCATAAAATTGATGCGATTGCGTTTGAGAGCATATTCTGTCATGGCAAGGACATCATTTTTCGGATCAGAAGCATAGGATCCGACACACATGGTAATTCCATTGTGCTCTGAATCATAGAGATTCAAAAATCGTTCAACGGCTTCTTGACCAGTGATGATGCGAGGTAAACCAAAGATTCCGTAGGGAGGATCATCAGGGTGAATGGCCATTTTGACGCCAGCCTCCTCAGCCGTTGGCATAATCGCCTTGATGAAATATTCCAAATTCGCCCATAAATCTTCTTCAGAAATATTCTGACGATAATTTTCGATAATAGCCTTCATTTCTTCCTTGGAATAGGATGAATCCCAACCTGGTAAGTTCAAATCATCCGCCACAGGATCAACACCTGCCAAATCAGATTTAAGGAAAGCTAAAGAAGTTGAACCATCTGGAAGTGGATGGTGCAAGTCTGAACGGGTCCAGTCAAACACAGGCATGAAATTGTAGCATACAACTGGAATACCCGCAGCCCCGACATTACGGATGGACGTTTTATAGTTTTCGATTAACACATCACGATTTGGCTTCCCTTGTTTGATGTCTTCATGAACAGGAATGGATTCAATAACAGTAATTTCAAGTCCTGCTTCTTCTACCATTTTTTTCAGCTCTAGGATGTTTTCAAGGGGCCAAGCTTGACCAACTGGCACATCATAGACAGCAGTCACAATCCCCTGCATACCAGGAATCGCCTTAATCTCTTCAAGTGTTACAGGATCCTTTTTCCCATACCATCGAAATGACATTTTCATGATTTACTCTCCTTTATTGTTCAAAAAATTCTTTGGCATTGTAATAGGATATGGCTTCTACAAACCGCCCTAAACGATTGTAATCTTCAGGCACTTCTTCATCAACAATCCATTGGCCGACATAAGTCGCTAAAATGCGTCTGAAATAATCATGCCGTTGATAAGATAAAAAGCTACGCGAATCGGTTAACATCCCAACAAAATTAGCAAGCATACCCTGTTCTGCATAGGCATTCATCTGGTCAATCATACCCAACTTGGTGTCATTGAACCACCAACCAGCACCAAATTGTAGCTGGCTACGAAGCCCTTCCTCATTGGACTGGAAATTCGCCAAAGTATTGGCCAGAGCAATGTTGTAACTTGGATTGAGATTGTACCAAATCATTTTTGGAAGGGCATTTTCCTTGACCAAGTTATCTAACAAACGATTCAAATTCACAGTCAGACATGTCTGGTCTCCAATCGAATCCACACCTACATCTGCTCCAAGTTTTTCAAACAGTCCTGTATGGTTGTTCCGTAAGGCACCAAAATGAACTTGTGTCACAAAACCATGTTTCTTGTACAGTCGGCACAGTTCTCTAAAGATGGCAGTCTGCCATTTATTGATACTGGATTGGCCAGCCTCTTTACCTGCAAGTCTTGCTAGTAAAATATCATCAAGCTCTTCAAGGCTTGCTTCTTCGTATGAAATAGCCGTAAAACTGATGTCACTTGCTCGGCAACCGTGTTGAGAAAAATAGGAAACGCGCTGACCAAGTGCCTCTACAAAACTTGCAAAGTCTCTTACTGCTACCCCTGTTACTTCCTCCAAGCGTTTAATAAATGGATTGAAATTTCGATGTTCTATAAAGGCTTCATCTGGGCGGAAAGTTGGTGCCACTACAGTATCTATAGTTGGGTCCTCAGCCAAACGCTTATGCCATTCCAAACTATCTAGTGGATGGTCAGTTGTCCCAATAAAGGTCACCCTAGCATCCGCAATCAGCTTCCGTGGACTCATTCGATGTTCTTGCAAATAGCCATTGAGCTGATGATAGAGTCGCTCTGCATTTTCTTCGGTCAACAATTCCTCAACACCGAAAACCTGTCGCAATTCCAAATGACTCCAATGATAGAGAGGATTTCCGAAAGCCCGTTCCAAGGTTCTTGCCCAGGCCTTAAACTTATCTAGTTTACTTGCTGAACCTGTGATTTCTTCTTCTGAGATACCATTAGCCCGCATCAAGCGCCACTTATAATGGTCACCCCCCAGCCACAGATCAACAATATCTTCATAAACCTTATCTTCAAAAATTTCCTTAGGATCCAAGTGGCAATGGAAATCATAGATAGGAAGCTCTGCTATTTTCCCATAAAGCTCCTTAGCAGGCTCATTTTTTAGCATAAAGTTTGTATCATTAAAACTCATTTCATCCCTCCAAGGCTGCTACAAAACTGCGAGCAATCGTCGTTACACTTTCATAGCCTTCAGCCTGCACTCGACTTGCCAGAGCCGAACCGACTCCAACAGCACAAGCACCTGCCTTTTTCCAATCTGCAACATTTTCAACCGAAACTCCTCCAGAAGGCATCAAATCTACTTGGGGCACAGGGCCGTGAATATCCTTGATAAATCCAGGCCCCAGTACGCCACCAGGGAAAAGCTTGATAATAGGACATCCCGCCTGACTAGCTGTGACAATCTCTGTTGCAGTTGCACAGCCTGGGAAGTAGAGTACCTCAGTCTCCTGCGCCAAGTCTTGAATTTCTTTATCAAAATGAGGACTAACCAGGAAACTAGCACCTGCATCAATGGCCGCTTGTGCCAGCTTAAGATTCATTACTGTTCCCGCCCCGATGACCACGGAAGAATCATCTGAGAACTCCTCTTGTAATTCCTTGATCACTGTCGCTGCATTTGGAGTCGAAAATGTAATTTCAATATTTCGAATACCTCCCAAAATCGCATGGCGAGCGATTTCTTTCGCATCTTCTTCATCTTTTCCGCGAATCACTGCGAAAAAGTAATTTTCTTTTAATTGCTTTAACATCTTGACCTCCAATTAGAAAGCGTTGTCATTTATAGTTATAGTATACAATTCATCAGATGATTTGTCAATGAAAAAAGCAAAAAAATACCCAGAAGAATTCTTCTGGGCTATCTATTTTGTATTTCTATTTATGATCGTTGAGACCATGCAAGGTCATATCTTTATCGAACCATTCGCTTAAAACAACCTGTCTTACTGATATAATATGTGCTAACATGCTATCATATGCTGCAACAGGGTGGCGTTGCTTGATAGCCATTAAGATGTTCCTGTGGGCCTGTAAACTATCCGATTTCATCTGACGATTTGAATAGTTTTCATTGATCAGATGAATAGATTGATTAATGACAGGCATCAGACTAGTCATTGCCAGATTCCCACTCATCTCAGCCAGCATACAGTGGAATTTTACATCCAACTCCAGATGCTTCGTGTCTCCAGCAGCAACGGCCTCTTCAATAGCAAGGACAATTTCTTCTAGTCGAGCAATGTCTTCGTCCGAAGCAAACTGAGCGACACGCTCCGCAATTCTCGGTTCAAGCAAATACCGCACTTCAAACAAATCTGTCGTCAACTTCACACGGTCTCTTACCAAAGAAAAACCTAGGGGATCCTCTGATACTCCTTTTTTAGAGCTGATATAGGTTCCCGACCCTTGGCGCACCTCCAGAATATTTCGAGTAGCTAAACTTCTAACAGCTTCTCGAACAGTCGAACGTCCAACTTCTAAATCTTGGGCCAATTCATACTCATTTGGAAGCTTGTCACCAACTTCATATCCTCTTTCCAAAATCAATTCCAATAAGCGTTCCGATGCTTTTTCTACCAAGGGTTTCGCCATGTGCTTGGTCCTCCAATACAACTTTCTATTTGCTACTATTATAGCTCATTTCCTCTTATAATGGTAGTTTGGAATGGCAGTCCAACGTTTCTTTATTTCTCTAACAATTTGCTTCGGTTGACGATTCCGTGAGAATAACCCCTTATGATTTCCTTGAATCCGAATGATACCAACCGTGGTTTCAAAATCAGCAAAATTCCAGACCTGCTCACCAACTAAATTAGGAATAGAATCAAAGACTCGATGGTTCATCTCATAGTAATCCACCTGAAATTCCTCTGTATAAGGAATATCCCACATCGAATGCAAACCTGGAAGAGTATCTGCACCATATTCCGTAATCAAAATCGGCTTGTCAGGATAAAGTTTTTGCCAAGTCTCCAACTCTTGACGGAGCCCTTTCTCTGCCGCTTTCAAGTCACCATGAGCAACATACCAACCATAGTAACGATTGAGACAGACAACATCGACCAAATCCATAACCTCATCCTTATCAGGCGTTGCTGTCATAATATTGACCAAGGTCACAGGACGCCCAGAAGGATCTCTGTCCCTCATGCGCTGAATCAGAGGTTCAAAGTAAGCACGTGCTCCCTTTTCATGCCCTGCCGGTTCATTGGCAACAACCCACATCACTACAGAAGGATGATTCTTATCACGCGCTATCAATTCATCAATCACCAGCTCATGAGCCTCCTTGGTTTGCATAACTTCCCAAGTATTTTTTACTTCTTCAGAATTACCTGTCAAATTCAAGGCTGCATTGAAAAGCTGGAACAGGCCAACTGCTGGCACTTCATCAAGGACAACGATTCCCAAACGATCTGCCAGCCGCATCATTTCCTCAGAATAGGGATAATGAGATGTCCTAAAAGAATTGGCTCCAATATCCTTCAGTAAATTCAAATCCATCAGATTGGCTGCTTCATTGAAACCACGACCATTAATAAAGGTATCTTCATGTTTACCAAATCCCTTGAAATAGAACGGTTTTCCATTGATAAAAAATTGCCCATTTTCAACCGCAACACTACGAATGCCGAATTGTTCTGAGTAGGTATCTAGCAAGTTTTCTCCGTCAAATAATTCAACTTTAGCAGTATAGAGATAGGCATCCAAGACCTCCCAAAGGCGTGGATGTTCAATGACCATTTGTCCATTTTCAAGAAGACCTACTTCCTGTCCCTCTTGATCTAAAATAGACACACGGATGGAATCGTACTGCCCAACCGTCTTCACATCAACCTTTACTACCGCCTGAGTCAAATCTTGATTTAGCTCCGTCCGAATAACAATATCTTCAATCCTATTTTTTGGACGTTTATAGAGATGGACTGTCCGCTGGATACCAGCATAGTTGAAAAAGTCAAAATTTTCCTTGACGGTCTTCACAATTTGACCATTCTCATCCACTTCTTCGCTATAATTCCCTACTGGAAGGGTTGTGTAATTTAGTTCATTATTGGCACAGACTGTCAAACGGAATTGGTCAACGTCGTATAAGTTTGATGGAATCAAGCATTCAAAAGGTGTGAAACCACCCTTGTGCTCCCCGATTAGCTGACCATCTGCATAGACTTTGGCCTGATGCGTTACCGAACCAAAACGCACAACCAACTCCTCATCAGCTGATACGACAGGGAGAGCCACCATGAGTTCATACCAATTATCTCCGACAAAACGACGCTTTGCTTTATCGACAACAACATCATTAAAGGAACTCGGTACAACCATTACTTCATCTGTATCTAACAGAGTATGAACATCATTGTTCCCTTGCTTAAAAGCCCATATTCCATTTAAAGAATAAACTGAGCGTGTTTTTGTTTGTATAGGATACAACATACTTTTTCCTTCTTTCTATCGTTTTATTTCACGTGAACCCTTTTTCAATAGCAAATCAATATCTGATTGACTGATGACATTAATGTCCCCTTCAATGGTGTGCTTGAATTGAAAACTAGCCATCCCTAAGTCGACTATTTCCTGTGGCATTTTTTCCTGCAAATAACCCAAAATAATTCCTGCTGTAAAGGCATCCCCTGTCCCAACTCGGTCCAAAACTTGAATGGATTCTTTTTCTGTTTCATAAAGAATACCATCTTGATACAAGTATGCCTTCAGCAAATATTCATTATTGTAGGTCATTTCCCTCTGGGTAAAAGCAAGACTTTGCAAAGAATAAGTCTCCGCCAAACCCTTAACCACCGCCAACAAAACTTCTTTATTTTCATAAGGGCGCTTCAACCCCAATTCATCCTTCACATCTTTACCAGATTCATTGAAGAGTTGAATAGGCTCTAGACCAAAGCAAATATCTGCTAAACCTACAAAAGGAGATAATTTCTCCCTCGCTTCTTCAAAAGAAGACCACAAACTTTCTCGATAATTCAAGTCAAAGGAAACCTTAACACCCTGACCCTTTTCCATTTCCATCAAACGAAAGGCCAGTCGATAAATATTTGGATTCAAAGCGACCGTTATACCACTGACATGAAACCAATCGACACCGTCAAACATACCTTCCAAATCATAATCTTCTTCCTTGGATAAGCTGAAAGCAGAATAATCACGGTCGTAGGTCACCTGGCTAGGTCTAAGAGAGAAGCCCTTTTGATAATAATAAAGCCCCAGCCTTCCTTTTTTTCGAATCAGATGCTTCTGTCCAATCTACCGTGCAAAGAGAAAGTGTTCTGCCATTTTTCCCACTTCATTCTTAGGCAGTGCCGTCACCAACTCAACTGAATGCCCCAGCTGAGCCAAGCTGGCTAAAACATTCAACTCCGAACCACCAAACTGACAATCTAAACTGGTAGCCTGTGTTAAGGTCTGATAATGAGGAGGAGATAGCCGCAATAAAACTTCTCCAAATGCTAAGATTTTTTTCATACCGCCTCCTAGATAAAGACCCAGCTGGAAGCCTCCAACTAGGTCGTTAATGTATTATTTATCGTCGTATTGATCAACCTTATATTGAGTTACATCAACATAATCCATATCAGATAATGGAACATTTTTTGCAATCGCACGCACACGTTCTTCATCTTTTGCCGCTTTCATAACATGGATTTTTTCTTGAATACGAGCCATTTCTTCACGGTCTAGTTTGTAGAATTTCATCAAGAACAAGGATACACTCAATACCGCTGCTGGAATCACTGTCAACAGGACAATCAGTGCCATTCTCAAATCTGTTGAGAATGCTGTTTCAACAGTTGGGTACTCTTTACCAAAACCGATACCTGCTAATACAAATCCAACAACCATTGGAGCAAATGAAGAAGCAATTGAGTCTGTCAATGAGAAGATAGTCCCAATCATACCTGACAAGTAACGACCAGATACTGATGTTTCATAGTCTGTAATATCCGCACCCATGGTCAATACCAAACCAGATGGAGCACTAGATGCGTAGCGAGCAATGATATAAACAACAAAGAAACCGATTGTGTAGAGATTCCAATTTGTCAAATCCAACATACCTGGTTTAGCTGAAAAGAGCATTGCTGCCAAGGTCACAAGACCAGCAATCCCAAGTTGAAGCGCTGTAATATAGGCAAAACGTAAACCTTTACGACGAGCCAATTGCGCAGCACCAACTGTTACAAGAATACCTGGCAAAATCAAAAGCATAGACATTTTTCCAGAAAGAGCATAGTCACCGAAGATAATACCATACAGCATAACTCCGATAACGGAATCTCCAAATAGTTGAGCAACAAATTTTACAAAGGCTGCAGAGATTGAAAGAACCTGCAAAGGTTTGTTTCCTTTGATAACTTTCCAGTAGTCTTTCAACTTAGTTTCCTGTGTCTTCTCACCAAGACCAAAGTATTTCTTATTGTCTTTCTCCCAAATACCGATAATAGCAAGAATACCCAGAACAGCTGAAATTACTACTACACCGAGGAACAATTCTTGGAAGAAACTTGGAGTGAAACCACCATGTTTCGGAACCAATGTCCCTGACACAACAACCTGACTACCAGTCATCAACACAGTTGTGGCAATACCATCAACAATATTAAAGATTGGACGTTGCTTTGGATCATTGGTAAGCGCAACTTGTCCTGCTTTTGTAATAGTCTGTTGCAATGAATAACCAATTTTATGGATAATCAAAACAAGGATGAATAGAGGAAGACGGAGACTCTCACTAACTCCACTTAAACCTAACATCATAAAAAGAGAAGCTGCTGTAATGATATTCCCCCAAACCAAGATAGGACGATATTTACCAAACTTAGTATCCGTTTTATCAATGATAACTCCGATTGTAGGATCAATGAAACCATCAAAGATGCGAATATAGCCCATGAGTTGACTAACAAACAGGGCTGCAAGACCAAGCACACCTGTCGATAAATAAGTCACGAAAGTAAAGGCAACCAAGTAAATATTCGTCGATGAATTGTTCATCGCAAATAATATGATTTGCCATAACTTGGCTTTGTTATAAGTAACGTCTTCGACACGTTGCTCAACATGTTTTTCCATTGGAAATTCCTCCTAAATGTTTTCTACGACAAAGTCGTAAGCGTTTTCTTTAACTATATTCTAATATTCATCAGATGATTTGTCAACTGTTTTTGTAAATATTTTTAATTATACGCAAAAAAAGACGATTTTACGTGAAAATCGTCTGATATATTTGATTTAGCGAGAGAGAATTCGTCTGACTATTTATTGATTTACTGTAATTTCCCCACTATGATAGTTGATACTGAGACCACTCTGCACATTTGGAACGAACACATTGAACTCTAGGCTACCATCTGCTGCTTTTGCCTCTAGATGGCTTCCGACAGGAACAAGGTCTTCACTCTCAGCATACACCAAGGTCACACGATAGCGGACACGCTTATTTTTATCCAAGGCCCGCCGAATCTGACTTTCAAAATAATTCTGCATAATTCTGCCCAGTTGAAGTTTGGTCATTAGCTTGGTTGGACCAAGCTGTTTGAACTGCAATATTCTTAGGATTGCTGGTTGAAGCATCGAAACCAGACAATCCACCAATCAAAGCATAACCTAGGAGGTGACCACGGTCCACTGCATGGTCATATTCTCCAGTTAAATCATGGACCTGATGCCAACCCGCAGGTGTCCAAGAAGTCCGACCGTTTCCTGTTTCTTCACGGTCCTTATACTGACGTGTAGATTTGGCTAAAAGCGCATTGGCTACTGTTGGAACCGTTTCTCCCTGGACTGTTTTTGTCTTATTATCACCATAAGGAACACTGGCAACCGATGCATCTAAATCCGTTTGATTCCCGTTAATAATAAATGCTCCAGCACCATTCCATTCAATCGAATTCCCCAGTTGTTTTTTTACATCTTCTGTCAAAACCGAACTAGCCAGTTCCTGACTAGGTGTGCTCTCACTTGCCTTAGACTGATTGACATAATAGGAATAATCAGCAACGTTACTGCTCTTGTTATCACTTAAAAGATAGCCACCCGCTACTACAACAATCGTAGCCAATAAGCTGAGCAGACTCATTGCTTGTTTTTTTACATTTTTCTTCGCCATTTTCTCTCCATCAAAAAAGCAGGTCCAGCCTACTTTCCTGTAAATTTACCGATTAGTTCTTGCCACTTAGCTGGTGACAACACCGCAAATACATTGTCTCCATCTCCTATGACACCGTAACCAACCATTAATCCTAAAATAAACACCAAAATAGCAATCAACAAAACAACTGCTACTAAGATTAAATTTTTACCAACATAGCTAAGATTATCCTTATCCATTTTCATCTTCTCCACTCACACGTTCAATCGTTGCACCTAAAGTAGCTAATTTCTCATGAAAACGATAGTAACCTCGGTCTAAGTGCGTTAATTTACCTACAATCGTCTCACCTTCAGCAACCAAACCAGCCAGAATCAAAGCGGCACTTGCTCGTAAATCAGTAGACATAACCTGAGCACCTTGCAGAGCTTGTCCTCCCGTGATGATAGCTGTATCTCGTAAAATTTCCGAATGCAAATCCATCCGACGCATTTCTTCCAAATGCTGGAAACGATTCTCAAATACCGTTTCAATCATGGTAGATTCACCCTTTGCAACTGCCATTAGGGCTGTAAATTGAGCCTGCATATCCGTTGGGAAGCCTGGGTGTGGCAAGGTTTTTACTGTTACAGGTTTAAGCTTATCCACTTGCGAACGAACTCGAATCCCTTCAGCTTCTTCCGTCACCTCAACTCCCATTTCCAACATCTTAGAGATAAGTGGACGGTTGTGTTCCCATACAGCATCCTTGACTAAGACATCACCACCAGTCATTGCCGCAGCTACCATAAAGGTCCCTGCTTCGATACGGTCTTGGACAACTTGGTGTTCTGCGCCAATCAATTCTTCTACACCAGTAACCGTAATTGTCTCTGTACCTGCCCCCTTAACTTTGGCCCCCATTTTGTTTAGGAAAATAGCCAAGTCAACAATTTCAGGTTCTCGCGCTGCATTTTCCAATACCGTTGTACCCTGCGCCAGAGTTGCAGCCATCATCAAATTTTGCGTTGCCCCAACACTTGGGAAGTCAAGATAGATATGAGCTCCCTGCAAGTTCTCTGCACTCGCTTCAATATAACCAGCTCGTTGTTTAATTTTAGCCCCCATAGCTTGCAAACCTTTTAAGTGCAAATCTATTGGACGACTACCAATTGTACAACCTCCTGGCATAGAAACCTTAGCATAACCATTGCGTGCCAAAATCGGACCAAGAATAACAATAGAGGCGCGCATTTGACTCACATACTTATAAGGAGTTTCGCTACCAAGTTTACCTGTTGCATCAATATCGATAGTCTTTGTTTCCTCGTCAAATTTCACACGAACTCCCAGACCACGTACAACATTATTCATTGTATAGACATCAGACAAAATAGGAACCTGAGTCAATTTGGTTTGCCCTTGACTTGCTAGAACTGTTGCTGCCAATAAAGGCAGAACGGCATTCTTCGCCCCCTCAATCTCAACCTGTCCTTTCAAACTGTTTTTACTACCTGTAACAATAATTGTATCCATTTCTTATCCTTTTCTTACTTAAATCACATATTTGCAAAAGAGCGTCCCATCATCAACAATTCTAAAAAGAAAGTCGAGACCAAGTACCCCAGTGCTATTGCCAGAAAGAGAATCAGCAAATTGATTTTACGCTGATTGTCCCCTGTCACCTTCAACCACCGTGACCAATCAACTGTTGTAACCAAGAGATGATGAGCCAGATAGATAAACAATATATGACTAAAAAACTGTAAAATTGAAATTACCATATTTCCATTATACCATGAAATTAAAAAATGGAACTGAACCAAGTTCAATCCCATATAGATTAATGTTTCCCAACACGGATACGATTTATCGCACGTTGGAGGGCGACTGTTGCACGCATCTCCATATCAATATTACGAGCAGTCTGTGCTTCTTCCAATTCACGTTCCGCGCGCAATTTGGCACGTTCCGCACGACTAATATCAATATCCCGTTCCCGCTCAGCGGAATCAGAAATGACCGTAATAATATCCTTGTTGACTTCAATGATTCCACCATTGACCGCAATCCAGTCTACATGGTTTTCATCATCAACACGACGCACTTTCATTTCACCGATTTCCAAAACTGCAATCAGTTCTTCATGTCCAGAATAGACCCCCATCTCACCATCAACCGTTTTGACCAAAACAAATGCTGCATGATGGTCATATTTGATACCGTCTGGTGTTACGATTTGTACAGTCATTTGTCCCATAAGCCACCTCTAGAATTTCATTTTAGCAGCTTTAGCGACCACATCCTCAATTGAACCAACATTTCGGAAGGCATCTTCTGGTAGATGGTCGTGTTTGCCGTCCAAGATTTCCTTAAAGCCTTTCACCGTTTCAGCTACTGGCACATAAGAACCTGGCATACCTGTAAATTGCTCCGCAACGTTGAAGTTTTGAGAGAGGAAGAATTGGATACGACGAGCGCGACCAACCAAGGTCTTCTCTTCATCTGACAATTCGTCCATACCGAGAATGGCAATAATATCTTGCAATTCTTGGTAACGTTGAAGAACACGTTTTACTTCCATAGCCACTGCATAGTGCTCTTCACCAACGATTTGTGGAGAAAGCGCACGAGATGATGATGCCAATGGATCCACCGCAGGGTAGATACCAAGCTGAGTCAACTTACGTTCCAAGTTGGTAGTCGAGTCCAAGTGAGCGAAAGCTGTCGCTGGAGCTGGGTCTGTATAGTCATCCGCAGGTACGTAAATAGCCTGAATAGATGTAACAGAACCCTTCTTGGTCGAGGTAATACGCTCCTGCAATTGTCCCATCTCAGTTGCAAGTGTTGGCTGATAACCAACGGCTGATGGCATACGACCCAAGAGGGCAGACACTTCTGAACCAGCCTGAGTGAAACGGAAGATATTATCGATGAACAGAAGAACATCCTGCCCTTCCACATCACGGAAGTATTCCGCAATGGTCAAACCAGTAAGAGCAACACGCATACGGGCTCCTGGTGGCTCATTCATCTGACCAAATACCATGGCCGTTTTTTCAATAACACCTGATTCTTTCATTTCCCAGTAAAGATCGTTCCCTTCACGGGTACGCTCGCCAACTCCGGTAAATACAGAGATACCACCGTGTTCTTGGGCAATATTGTGAATCAATTCTTGGATAAGAACGGTTTTACCAACACCGGCACCACCGAAGAGACCAACCTTACCACCTTTTAGATAAGGTGCTAGGAGGTCGATAACCTTAATCCCTGTTTCCAAAATTTCGCTTGAAGTAGATAATTCGTCAAAAGCTGGCGCTTTCTTATGGATAGGCTCACGTTCAAAATCTGCCGGAAAAGACTCTTCAAGGTCAATGGTATCTCCCAACACATTGAAGACACGACCCAGCGTTTCTTTACCGACTGGAACAGAGATAGGACGACCTGTATCGAGAACTTCCATCCCACGTGTCAATCCATCCGTTGATTCCATGGCAATGGTCCGTACAACGCCATCACCAAGTTCCAAAGCCACTTCAAGCACGACTTTTTGTTTGGAATCATCATTTTTATATACAACGAGTGCGTTGTTAATCTCAGGAAGTTTATCTTCTGCTGCAAACGCAACGTCTACAACTGGTCCGACAACCTGAGTAATTTTGCCTGAACTCATTCTATTTCCTCTATTTCTATTACTCAAGGGCTGAGGCACCAGCTACAATCTCAGTAATTTCCTGAGTAATCGCTGCCTGACGAGCCCTATTGTATTGGATTGTCAAATCGTTAATGACATTCTTAGCATTATCCGTCGCTGTCTGCATGGCTGTCATACCTGCTGCATTTTCAGCAGTTTTGGCATCCAAAATCGCTCCATAAATAGTTGATTCTGCATATTGAGTCAAGAGTTGTTCCAAAATAACCTCACGGTTTGGTTCCAACTCAAAGGTAGCTGTATAACCATCTGCTTCATTGTGGTCCAAATCTTCTACAGGAAGCATCTGTTGTACACGCACCTGACTGGTCAAACTATTGACATGGTGGTTATAACAAACATACAACTCATCAAAGAGTTCATTCTTGTACATCTCAACAGACTTAGAAATGATTTTTTGAACCTCTTCAAAACTTGGGTTGTCTGCTAAACCGCGCAATTCAAAGACAGGATTGATACCACGAGCACGGAAAAAATCTGCTCCCATACTACCAATAGCAATAATCTCATACTCATCTTTCGAGTCATGGTCCTGTTCAATCATCCCCATCACAGCCTTCAAAATACTGGAATTATATGAACCTTTTAGTCCACTGTCAGAGGTAATGACAATATAACCCGATTTTTGAACTGGACGGCGAATCAGCATTGGATTGCTTGTATCTGAAGCCATCAATTCTCCACGCAAGAGATCCGTTGTAATCTGACGAACCTTACTAGCGTAGATCTGAAAGGATTGCGCTAATTGCTCTGATTTGGCTAATTTAGAAGCCGAAACCATCTGCATGGCACCGGTGATTTGACTGGTTTTCTTAGTTGATGCAATTTTTGACTTGATTTCATTGAGAGAACCTGCCATTATTCACTCCTTTACTTAAAGACAGACTGGTCTTTGAAAGCTTGGATAGCAGCATTCAATTCATCTGTGTCAGGAAGATCTTTTGTTGTGCGAATAACATCTAAAAGACCATCGTAGTGCAAATCAAAATATGCGTACAGTTCTTCTTCAAATGCCAAAATGTCATCAATTGGCACTGAATCCAAGAAGCCATTTGTCAAAGCATACAGAATCAAAACCTGTTTTTCAACTGGAAGTGGCTTATGCAATGGTTGTTTCAACACTTCCACAGTCCGACGACCACGGTTGAGTTTGGCCTGAGTTGCTGCATCCAAATCCGAACCAAATTGAGTAAAGGCTTCTAATTCACGATAAGAAGCTAAGTCGATACGAAGGGTACCTGCAACCTTTTTCATGGCCTTAATCTGTGCAGAGCCACCTACACGTGATACAGAAGAACCCGCATCAATCGCTGGACGGATACCAGAGTTGAATAAATCGTCCTTCAAGAAGATTTGTCCATCCGTGATAGAAATCACGTTGGTCGCGATGTAAGCTGAAATATCTCCCGCTTGTGTTTCGATAAATGGTAGAGCTGTAATGGAGCCACCGCCCAATTCATCTGAAACCTTTGCTGAACGCTCTAGCAAACGACTGTGCAAGTAGAATACATCCCCTGGATAGGCTTCACGACCCGGAGGACGACGAAGCAAGAGAGATAATTCACGGTAAGCTACCGCTTGTTTTGACAAATCATCGTAAACAATCAAGACGTGTTTGCCTTCATACATGAACTCTTCTGCCATCGCAACACCAGCATAAGGAGCCAAGAAAAGCAATGGAGACGGTTGTGAAGCAGATGCAGTTACTACGATTGTGTAATCCAAAGCACCGTATTGACGAAGCGTTTCAACCTGAGTACGAACAGTTGACTCTTTCTGACCGATAGCCACATAGATACAAATCATGTCTTGGCCTTTTTGGTTGAGAATAGCATCAATAGCTACAGATGTCTTCCCTGTCTGACGGTCACCGATAATCAATTCACGCTGACCACGACCAATCGGAACCAAAGCGTCAATCGCCTTAAGACCAGTTTGAAGCGGTTCATTAACCGACTTACGTTGCATAACACCTGGTGCTGGATATTCGATCGGACGAGTCTTACTAGTACGAATTTCACCAAGACCATCCACAGGTTGACCGAGTGGGTTGATGACACGACCAATCAAAGCCGAACCAACTGGTACTTCCATAATTTTACCAGTACGACGAACAACTGACCCTTCACGAATATCGGTAAATTGTCCGAGAATGATGATACCAACATCGTTGGTTTCTAAGTTTTGTGCCATACCAATGGTGCCATTTTCAAATACCAAAAGCTCTCCACTCATGGCATTGTCAAGACCTTGCGCACGGGCGATACCGTCACCGATATAGGTTACGACACCAGTCTCTGTGTAGTCAAAGTCAGGCTGAAAGCCTTCAATTTGTTGTTTTAGTAAAGCGCTAATTTCTTGTGCATTAATCAAAAGAACACCACTTTCTATTTTCTAAAGTTTTTTTCTAACGTCCTTCAACTGTGTCCGAACGCTTGCATCGATTACCTTATGGTTAACCGTTACAATAAAACCACCGAGGAGACTTTGATCAAGTTCTTCCGTGATATTGCGTACACGCAAGGAAAATCGTTGTTCTACCAAGTGACGGAGACGCTCTTTTTGAGCTTCTGTCAACGGATAGACCGAAACCACACGGGCTTCAAATTCATTTTTAAATTTACTGATTTGTAATTGGACACGCTCAAGGGTTTCAAGAAGCAAATCTGCATGACCATCACGAATAACATCTTCAATCAAGTCATTGATTTGCCAGAAACTAGATTGACGTACCGTCCTTACAAAGTCAGCCTTTTCTTCTCTCGACACTGTCGCTGACAGCAAGAGTCGATTCAGCTTACTATCATGAATGATGGAAATCAAGTCAGAAATCTGGTCATACATATCCCAAATATCTGCATGATCACTGACTTTTTCAACAAATGATAGAGCATATTTTTGCACGATGGCATTTTCTCTAGCGTTCATCTACTTGTCTCCTAGTTTGTCCAAATAACGGTCAATCAAGTTACTATGAGCTTGTTGGTCCAAATCTTCCAAAATAATTTTGCTTGCAAGATCAACTGCCAATTCAGCAACTTGAACACGCAAGTTTTCTTGTGCTTCACGTTTTTCAGCTTCAATTTCCAATTGAGCTTTTTGCTTCAATCCTTGAATTTCAACATCTGCTTGCTCAAGAATACGTTTTTTCTCTAGTTTTGCGCGTTCAACCGCGTCTTGAATAATCTTTTGACTTTCAATACGTCCCTGTACCAACTCATCTTCACGTTGTTGAACAAGGTTCGCTGCTGCTGTTAGTTTTTCTTCTGCAGCATCAATATCATTTGCAATCTTATTGGCACGTTCTTCAAAAATACCTGTAATTTTATCCCATGCAAAAACACGAATAAGAATAATAAGTATTGTAAATGAGGCTGTTACCAAGATAAAGTTTCCAAGAATGGTACTAGATTGCATTGTAATAGTTGTTGCCATAGTTGTCATTCCCTTTCCTATTCACTCTCACCACTAATTTTTTTATTTAAGTACATAGATACCAACATGATAAATACATATCCCTGCAAGCATGAAATGAATACAGAAAATGCTGTCCAAACAACGTTTAGAGCAAAGGCAATTGGATATGCAAGTGCACTTTGTTGAGATAATTGTAGAAGAAGAGAGACAAGCACTTCACCAGCATAAATGTTACCGTACAGACGAAGAGCAAGCGACACAAGGTTGGTCACTTCTTCCAAAATGTTCATTGGAGCCATAGCCCAGGGTGTCACAAAAGATTTGAGGTACGCCTTGAAACCGCGACGACGAATACCTTCAACATGACAAAATACTGTTGCAATTGTTGCCAAACCGAAATCGTAAGCCATATTGGCCGTTGGAGAAGTCCACAAATTATGTCCTTCTGCTGTTTCCAATTTGGTCATCAAACCTAGATTATTGGCAACCAAAAGAAAAGTAAAGACTGTAAAGAAGAACAAGGAATACCGCTTTGCTTCCGCATCGCCAAGATTCCCTTTTGTAAAATTGATGGTCAATTCGTAAACGTACTCCAAAACATTCTGTTTCCCTTTTGGCTTGAGCTCCATCCGACGACTAGCCCAAAAAACAAGTAAGAAAATAATGGAAATGGTAATGACAGAAACCAATACCATGGTCAGGTCAAAGGTTACGGGACCAAGGGTAAGGGTTGGACTTAAATGTTCTTCCAATGGAGGTTCCCCCCTTTTCTATTTCTCTATTTTCTACTATTTCAAGACAAATGTCATAGCCAAGGTTACGAAGAAAGTTCCCTCGATAAAGGCAACACCCAAAAATACACCAGCCATCAATTTACTTTGCATTTCTGGTTGACGTGCAGTCGAACTAAGGTATGAAGCCACCAACAGTCCCTCACCGATACTTACACCAAGACAGGCCAATCCAAGGGCCAATGCGCCTAAACTCATAACGAATTCTCCTTTTAAAATTTAATACCATGTAAGGATACTCCTAAAACATCTATTTGTCAAGAAAATACCGCCATTGTAAGCGTTTAATTCGTTTTTACAAAATAAAAAGAAAAGACGGTTTCATCTTTTCTTCCTATTTAATAGCTTCATCAATATGGTCTGTTTCTTCAATGAATCGTTTGGCCATATCTTCTCGATTCATCTGATCAGTATCAAGAGTGATTGCATGGTCAGAAACCAGATCTGTATCTGCGAAAAACTCTATATGGTTTGATAGGTTGTACAGACGTACAGGGGCTTCCCCACCAAACTCTCCATCTAGATTGAGCAGTAGACGGTTATCTGGGTTCAGATTTTCGATGGATAGGCTCTTGGTTTTTATGTATTCAACTAAATCACTATCAATGTGTTTGCCACCGTCTAAGACTTGACGAATCAGATGCAGAATTTCAAATAAATTCCCTGTTTTAACCATCAATAAGGTAAAATTACCATCATCTAACTTAGCATCTGGAACGATCTGTTCAAAACCTCCAATTGAATTGGTTAAGGCAACAAAAATCATTGAAACCGAGCCTTCGAATACTCCCTCATCATGCTCTACACAAACAGGTGTAAATTGTACTTGTGGCAGGAGTTCTGCTCCTTTTACCACATAGGCCAAATAGCCAAACATGGTCTTAAGTTGACTTGGAACACTGTAGGTCAATTCCGTAAGTGTACCTGCCGCAGCAATGTTGATAAAATAATGTTCTTGATGAAAACCATTTTTTTGATTTTTGGCTAAACCAATATCCATTAAAATGGTCTGCTGCTTACCAATAACCTTAGCTGCTTCTACAGGATTTCCCCTGGGCACTTTTAAGGCACGCGCATAGTCATTGGTGGTTCCAGTCGGTATGATGGCCATCTGCGGACGTTTTTCAAGCGGAGCAATTCCATTGACGACTTCATTGATCGTTCCATCTCCACCAGCCGCAATAATCAAGTCAAAGCCCGCAAGTGCCGCACGTGTAGCCTCATTTTTTGCAGAGTCTTTCTCAGCAGTTGTTTGGAAAGCTGAAGTTTCATAACCGTAACCTTCCAAAATTTCCAATACTTCGGCCACATTTTTCTTCATGATTTCTTGACCTGAGGTCGGATTATATATTAGTCTAGCACGTTTTCTTTCTTCCATCGTTTTACCTTTACAAGCTCTCTAACCAAGCCTCATCTTTAATTTCGATACCTAGCTCCTGTGCTTTGGTCAATTTACTACCAGCATCTGTTCCAGCAACCACAAGATTAGTTTTTTTAGAAACTGATCCTGCTACATTTGCCCCTAAAGCTTCTAATTTGGCTTTGGCTTCGTTTCGTTTCATTCGCTCCAATTTACCAGTCAGTACAACTGTCATACCCGATAGCGCAGCATTTTCATCTACTACTTGTCCGAGATAGGTCAAGTTTACCTTAGCTTCCTTAAGTTCAGCTAAAAGTTGCTGCGCACCTTCACTAGCAAAAAAAGTTGTCAAGGACTTAGCAATAACCTGACCAAGACCTTCTAGCGAAGCAATTGCTTCTTGTTCAGCAAATGCTAAGGTTTCTAAATCGCCAAATTTTTCTACTAAAATCTTACTTGCCTTACTGCCGACATGGCGAATTCCTAGTCCAAACAGGAGGCGTTCTGCTGAGTTGCTCTTAGAAGTTTGAATGGCTTGATAGAGCTTGTCAGCCGATTTTTCTTTGAAACCTTCCAAGGTCAATAGGTCATCAACAGTTAATTTATAAATATCGGCAACATCGTGTACCAAGCCTGCTCCAAAGAGTTTTTCAACGATTGAAGACCCTAGCCCTGCGATGTTCATGGCATCCCGACTTGCAAAATGTTCCAACTTACTCATCAGCTGGCTAGGACAAATAGGGTTGATACAGCGGAGGGCAACTTCGTCCTCATAGTGTTGTAGGTCGCTCTGACAAGACGGACAACGACTAGGAACGGGCATGATTTCTTGCTCTTTTCGATACTTGTCCACCACTTTCAGAACTGCTGGAATAATATCTCCCGCCTTATAAACAATGACCGTATCGCCAATACGAATATCTTTTTCGGCGATATAGTCTACGTTGTGCAAGGTCGCTCGACTGACAGTCGTTCCTGCCAGTTGAACAGGACTAAGGTTGGCAGTTGGTGTCACAACACCTGTCCGGCCAACAGTCCAATCAACCGACAAGATTTCTGCTTCTTTTTCCTCAGCTGGAAACTTGTAGGCTACTGCCCATCGTGGCGCTTTTACTGTAAATCCTAGTTCTTCTTGTATAGCTAAATCATTTACCTTGATGACAACACCATCTATCTCATAGGGTAAATCATCTCTACGCTCTGCTATTTTTTCAATAAAATCCCACGTGTCATCAATCGACTCCGCCAAGCAATATTCGTGGTTGGTCACAAATCCCAGAGCATCTAACTTGCGAAGCACATCGGACTGACTAGTCGCTTCAGATGGACTAGCCTCTTGGTAAAGGAAGGTTGCAAGTCCACGCTGGGCCACGACACCTGTGTCTAATTGGCGAAGAGTTCCTGCCGCTGCGTTACGCGGATTAGCAAATTCAGCTTCACCAGCCTCCTGACGCTGTTTGTTAACACGGTCAAAGGAAGCCTTTGGCATATAACACTCACCTCGGACAGTGATGTCCACAGCTTCGGGTAGGGTTAAAGGAATATCAGCCACTCGTTTGAGATTTTCTGTGATATTTTCACCGACACTACCGTCACCACGTGTAGCACCCACGACTAAATTACCCGCTTCATAGGTCAGGGAAATAGATAGACCATCAATCTTCAATTCACAGATATAAGTTGCTTGAGGAAATTCCTTGCGAACTCGCTGGTCAAAAGCTTCTAATTCTTCACGAGAAAAGGCATCCTGCAAACTAAAAAGAGGATAAACATGACTATATTTTTCAAATCCGTCTAGCACCTTTCCCCCGACCCGATGGGTAGGACTATCTGGTAAAATCAGTTCTGGATGAGCTGTTTCCAGTTCTACTAATTCACGATAAAGCGTATCATATTCTGCATCTGATACGCTAGGTTGGTCCAATTGATAATACTCTTTAACGTATTGATTGAGCACGCTAACTAATTCTGATATTCTTGTTTTCATAAGAATATTATATCATGATTTGAGGGTGCGAACTATATTTGCGCTTCAATAAAAACAGATTCCTTTAGATAATTTTTAGTAAAAAATGTATAATGTGTATATAAAATTTTTGGAGGTGCCTTATGGCTGTAACCTATAAACGACAAGATGATTTAGAAAAGATGCTGGAAGAATTTGCTTCATTTGAAAAACTGGAAGAAATTGAGTACCCTGATCCAAAATCAAAAGAAAATTCCGAGAAAAACAACTTGAATCAGGATAAAAAATAATATGTTCGGTCTTGATCAATTACCTACCTCCGTCCTACAGGCAGGGGCTATTTTCCTGTCTATCATGATTGAAGCCTTGCCCTTTGTGTTGATTGGAGCATTGATTTCTGGCTTTATTGATGTGTTTATCACCCCTGAAAAAGTCCATAAACTCCTTCCCAAGAACAAGTTTCTTGCCATTCTATTTGGAACCTTTATCGGCTTCATTTTTCCGTCTTGCGAATGTGGTATTGTCCCTATTGTCAATCGGCTATTAGAGAAAAAAGTACCTAGTTATACTGCTGTTCCCTTTTTAGTAACGGCTCCTGTGATTAATCCCATCGTCCTTTTTGCAACCTTTACTGCTTTTGGCAATTCCTTACTTTTTGCCTTCTATAGAGCCCTAGGAGCCATCATTGTATCCCTAGTATTGGGAATCATTCTTGGTTTTTTCATAAAAGGACCAATTCTTAAAGGAAGCAAGTTTGACCATCACCAGCATGATTATTCAGATAAAACCAGCTGGCAAAAAGTTGGCTTCGCACTTATTCATGCCATTGATGAATTTTTTGATACGGGACGTTACCTAGTCTTTGGTTGTCTCTTTGCAAGTCTCGTACAGGTCTATATTCCAACTGCTGTCCTGACTACCATCGGTCACAGTCCATTAACAGCTATTTTACTGATGATGTTGCTGGCCTTTCTTCTTTCCCTATGTTCTGAAGCCGATGCCTTTATTGGTGCATCACTACTATCCAGCTTCGGATTCGCCCCAGTAATGGCTTTCTTAGTTATCGGACCCATGGTAGATGTTAAAAACTTGCTCATGATGAAACATTATTTCAAGGGGAAATTTATAGCCGGTTTTATCATTACTATCACTCTCGTTATTTTGGGATATAGTCTGATACTTGGAGGTGTAGTATGATTCGTTTTTTAATTCTTGCAGGTTACTTTGAGATGACCATGTATCTTTATGTCTCTGGAAAATTAGACCAATACATCAATCTGCACTATAGCTATCTAGCCTATCTATCCATGGTTTTATCTTTCATACTTGCCATCGTACAATTGTATGTCTGGGTAAAAGAAATTCGAGTACATAGCCATTTAAAAAGCAAAATTGCCAAACTATCAAGCATTGGACTATTGCTCATTCCTCTTGCTATAGCCTGGCTCTTTCCTACGGTAAGCCTGGATTCAACAACTGTTGCTGCCAAGGGCTATCATTTCCCACTAGCAGCAGAAAACGATGCTAATACACAAAACCAAGAAGGGACGACTGTTCAGTATCTCAAGCCTGATACTTCTATTTATTTTACGAAATCTGCCTATCAAAACCAGATGCGTGAAATTGCTGATCGGTACTTGGCTGAAGAAACCATTGTCGTAACTAATGAAAACTATATGGAAGTGATGGAAGCAATCTACGACTATCCTACGGAATTTTCAGGAAAAACGATTGAAATGATTGGATTTGTCTACAATGACCCTGACAATAGCCAGCAATTTTTCCTTTTCCGCTTTGGTATTATTCACTGCATTGCTGATTCTGGAGTATATGGCTTACTCTCTACGGGGGCTACCACAGAATTTCCTAACAATACTTGGGTAAAAGCCAGAGGAACAATCAAGGTTTCCTACCATACATCGTTGAAACAAAATCTCCCAACACTTGAATTGCAATCGATGGTTCAGATTGAACAGCCAGATTCCCCGTATGTCTACCGTGTTTTCTAATAATTCCAATTCAAAAAGTGAATTTTCTGACAATTTATGCTATAATAGTGTCTATACTCAACAGATAGGAATGAAATTATGTCATCACATGTATTGTTTACAATTTTTGGTGCTAGTGGCGACCTTGCCAAACGCAAACTTTACCCATCTTTATTCCGCCTCTATAAGGCTGGACACATCAAGGAAAACTTTGCAGTAATTGGTACAGCTCGCAGACCTTGGACCAAGGAATTTTTTGAGCAAACCGTCATTGAATCACTAGGTGATCTACCTGACACACCACGTCAAGCTCATGAATTTGCTAGTCATTTCTACTACCAAAGCCACGATGTCAATGACACGGAACATTATGTAGCTCTTCGTAAATTGCAGGACGACTTGTGTGAAAAATACGATACCCAGCACAACAAGGTCTTCTTCCTCTCCATGGCACCTGAATTTTTCGGAACCATTGCCAAACACCTCAAATCTGAACAAATCGTTGACGGACAAGGTTTTGAACGCTTGATTATTGAAAAACCATTCGGAACTAGCCTTGCAACCGCAAGCAAACTCAATGATGAATTGGCAGCAGCCTTCAATGAAGACCAAATCTACCGTATCGACCATTACCTAGGCAAGGAAATGGTGCAAAATATCTTTGCGGTTCGCTTTGCAAATATCATTTTTGAGCATATTTGGAATCGCGATTACATCGATAACGTCCAAATTACATTTGCTGAAGCGATTGGTGTTGAGGATCGTGGGGGCTACTACGATCATTCTGGCGCCTTAAAAGACATGGTGCAAAACCATGCCCTTCAAGTTCTTTCACTTCTAGCAATGGATAAGCCAGCCAGCTTCAAGGAGGAAGATGTCCGCGCTGAAAAAATCAAGGTCTTCCAACACCTTCGTCAGCCTTCTGATGAGGACCTCAAACGCAACTTCATCCGTGGTCAATATGCAGCAGGTTCCATCGACGGAAAAGACTACGTTAGCTACTTGGATGAACCAAATATTGCCGAAGCTTCTCAGACAGAAACCTTTGCAGGAGGTGTCTTCTTCGTTGATACTGACCGTTTCCGTGATGTCCCTTTCTTCTTCCGTACAGGTAAACGCCTGACAGAAAAGGGCACACGCGTGACCATCACCTTCAAGCATGCGGAAGATATTTTTGGTCAACCTTCTGAGGCCAATGTCTTGACCATTTTCATCCAACCAACCGAAGGCTTTATGCTCTCTATCAACGGTAAGGAAGTTGGTTCCCATTTTGCTCTTACTCCTGCTAAGCTCAATTTCCGCCACAATGCAACTGCCCTTGGAAATTCACCTGAAGCCTATGAAAAATTATTTTTCGATGTCCTAAATGGTGATTCTACTAACTTTAGCCATTGGGAAGAAGTGAAAGCAAGCTGGAGCTTGATTGACCGCATTGTTGATTTGTGGGCAAGCAACCAAGTCCCTCTCCACACCTATCCAGCTGGAACTATGGGACCTGAGGCTGCCTTTGATTTGCTAGAAAGCTACGGTTGCAAGTGGGTTTGGACTCCAGACGTCTGGTATCGTGAACGTGGCTTGTTAAAATAACACATGAAAACTGGAGCAATCCAGTTTTTTTCGGAGATATTTATGACTGAATTAAACACTATTCTCACCCAACTTGAAGCAGCCAGCCATGCTGGCACCCTCAAGCGTTATGAAAAAATTGGCGAAACTAAGCCCTACTACGGCGTTCCGATGGGAGCTATTTCTGGTATCGCCAAGGCCTATAAAAATCGACTGGACTTGTTTGCTCCACTCTGGCAAACAGGTGTCCTTGAGTCACAATATTTAGCTATTCAAATTGCCAAAACAAAACCTGACCAGCTGACTTCTGCTGTTTTAGAAGCCTGCCTAAATGAACAAGTTTCGGTCAACGTCCTCGATAAGCTAGCTTCCATCATTCTTAGCAAACGCAAGGATAGCAAAGACTGGGAGGAATACTTACTCATCCAAGACCAAGCAATTTTTCAGCGACTTGGTTGGTTCCTTCGTGCCAAATACTTTGCTGGAAAAACAGCAACAAATCAAGAAATTGAAGAGACTCTAGACCATATTCGCCAGCATTTACAGAATGCAGAACCACTTATCCAATGGACCATGAACCAGTGCTTGGTGGAGATTGCCGTTGCTTACCCCGACTATCTAGAACAAGGCCTTGCAATCGGTCAGGAGTTAGCTGTCTATGTGGACATGAAAGTTCCAAAAGGCTGTACTTCTGCCTACGCACCAGACTGGATTGAGGCTTTATTGAGGAGGAAACAATCGTGGTATTGTGGACATCGCCATTTACTCACTGCTGCATACAGATAGAAAAAGTCGCTAGTTCTTGTTGAACTAACGACTTTTTTCTACACCAATCCCTCCAAGAGCCCACGCATGAACTCTTCGGATTTGAATTCTCCGATGTCATCGATTTTCTCACCGAAACCAATCAGCTTGACTGGAATATCTAATTCCTGACGGATAGCAAGGACAACACCACCTTTTGCAGTCCCGTCTAGCTTGGTCAAGACTAAGCCTGTCAATGGGGTAATTTTTGCAAATTCCTTGGCTTGACTGAGGGCATTTTGACCTGTGGAGGCATCCAATGCTAAGAGGGTTTCATGCGGTGCATCAGGTAGAGTCCGTTTGATGATGCGACCGATTTTTTCCAGCTCTGCCATGAGGTTGTCTTTATTCTGCAAACGACCTGCTGTGTCAATCATGAGAATATCCACACCTTCTGCCACGGCACGTTTTACCCCATCAAAGACCACACTAGCTGGGTCTGACTTTTCAGGTCCTGTGACCACAGGCACATCGACACGGCGACCCCACTCAACCAGCTGGGCTACCGCACCCGCACGGAAGGTGTCCGCTGCGACCAACATGACCTTCTTGCCAGCCTGCTTGTACTTGTAGGCCAACTTTCCGATAGATGTCGTCTTCCCAACACCGTTGACACCGACAAAGAGCATGACTGTCAAATCATCTTGAAAATTGATTTGCTCGCTGAATTGACCATCTTTTTCGTAAATATCCACCAATTTTTCGATGATAACACGACGGAGTTCATCTGTCTTCTTGGCATTTTGTAGCTTGGCTTCATAGCGGAGCTCCTCTGTCAGAGTAGAAGCAACTTGCACACCTACGTCTGACAAAATCAGCATTTCTTCCAACTCTTCGAAAAATTCTTCATCAACCGAACGGAAATTGGCAAAGAATTCATTGAGCCGTGCTCCAAAGCCTGTACGGGTCTTTTTCAAGGTCCGCTGATACTTGTCCTGCTCACTTTCTTGCTCTACTGAAGCAACTTCCTCAACAGGCTCTTCCTTGACCTTGGTTTGAATAGCAGGGTCAAAGCCTTGTTCCTGCGCTTCCTTCACTCGAGCCGCAGCAGCTTCTTTGGCTGCATAATACTGAGCCATCATGTCTAAGGTCCGTTGTTTCTGAGCTTCTTGCTCAGCAGTCAATTCAGACTCTACTACTTCAGACTGGAACTCTTCCTTTTCTTGACCAGCTGACTCAACCTCAGCAGTTACAGTATCTTCGCTAGAAGCCGACTGCTCCGTTTCTACTTCTTCAACAAGAGCGACTTGCTCCTCTTGTTTTTCTTGTCCAAATAATCGATCAAATAATCCCATACTAGTCCTCATTCAATACATAGTGCTCGATGGCCCAAGCAATGCCATCTTCATCATTGGTTTTTGGCAGGACAAGGTTGGCCGCAGACTTGATTTCATCAGTCGCATTCGCCATGGCAACACCCAAACCAGCCCATTCAATCATGGAAAGATCATTTCCTTCATCGCCACAGGCCATAACTTCTGATTGATCAATCCCCAGATGTCCAATCAACTTAGCCAAACCATTTGCCTTGTGGACACCTTTTGGACTCCATTCGAGCAGAATATCACGCGATTTGAAAATCTCGAAGCGCTCGTGAAGTTCCGCAGGAATTTTTGGAATTTGTCCATCCAAAAAGTCTGCTGCCACAGCTGAAACTGCCTTATTGTAAACAAAATCTTCTGGCATTTCCTCATCGCTTGCCACAATTTTATTAAGCAATGGATTACAAGTTAGATAAAGCGATTCATGGGCTGATGGTAGAGAATAGACATCACCACCATAGAGAACATCCAGAGGCAGGTCCAAATCATTTGTCACACGACGGATGGCACGGACATCTTCAATGGTGAATCCAACCTTATCCAAAACCCGACCTGTATTTTCCTGGACTAGACCACCGTTAAATGTAATCGAATATTGATTCTCCCCTAGCAGATCTAGTTCTTCTAGAAAAGTACCGATAGCTTGTAAAGGACGCCCTGTTGTCAGAACTACATAAACTCCACGATCACGCGCTGCCTGCAAGGCCTTTTTATTAGCTTCTGAAATCCGTTTGTCCGATGTCAGAAGTGTTCCATCTAAATCCAATGCAATCAACTTAATTGTCATTTACTTCCTCCTCTAAATAGGCTAATACTGCTCCATCATTGCAATGACCAATCATCAAATCTGCCCGAGCTTTCACTTCCTCTCTTGCATTTTCTGTCGCAAGAGCCAGACCTGCAAAGTCAAACATATCCAAATCATTTTGATTATCACCAAATGCCACTACATCCTGACGGGCAATTCCAAAATGAGCACAGAGATGACTCAATCCAACTGATTTATTTGAACCATTTGGAATTATATCAATATTGTCAAAACCAGTTGTCATGGCCGTTACACCTTCAAATGTATCATTTAACCATCGTCTGGCATCGTCCATTTCCTCAGGAGAAAATTTGGCATTGATTTTTATAATCTCTTCTCGAACTTCTTCAAATGTGTCTACCAATCGAAAATGCGCGTAATAATTCGCCATCGCTTCTAAAAACTGAGGCTCAGCATTTTTTAATAAATAAAAGTTTTCGAGGCCAGACAGCACCATGGACTGACTGCTACCAAAGGGACCTGCATCAATACCCGCGATAATCGGCAGATAGATTTCAGGACTAATTGGATCATCCATAAAGATAGTCTGTCCCTGATATTCAACGATTGAACCATTTTCTGCCACAAAACCGATTTCATCTACAAAATCTTCAAAAACAAGTTTCAGGCTTTGCATAGATCGCCCACTTGCTGCCACAAATAAATAACCTTTTTCTTTGAACTGATTCAGTATACGACGAAACCGTTCCTTATCAAAACTATGGTCTTCTCGTAAAAAGGTACCATCCATATCACTGGCGTAAATTTTGTTAATCATAATTTCTCCACATCTTTCAGCTTAACGGAAACAATCTTGGACACGCCAGATTCCTGCATGGTCACCCCATACATGGCATCCGCTGCCGCCATGGTCCCTTTACGGTGGGTTACGACAATAAACTGACTCTCCTTATCAAAACGGTTGAGGTAGTCACCAAAACGTTTGACATTGGCCTCATCCAAGGCTGCCTCCACCTCATCGAGAATTACAAAAGGAATGGTCTTAACACGGATAATGGAAAATAGCAGAGCGAGGGCCGAAAGGGCTTTTTCGCCACCTGACATAAGATTGAGAGATTGAATTTTCTTACCCGGAGGTTGAACTGAAATCTCCACACCCGCAGTCAATAGGTCACCTTCTGTCAAAATCAAATCCGCTGAACCACCGCCAAACATTTGTTTGAAAGTTTGCTTGAAACTTTTACGAATAGCTTCAAATGTGACTTTAAAGCGTTCTTTCACCTCATCATCCATCTCATGAATCGTACCAAGGAGAAGATCACGCGCTGACAAAATATCAGTCCGTTGCTCATTGAGGAAGGTTAGACGATTATTGACTTCGTCATACTGCTCAATAGCATCCAAATTGACTGGACCCAAAGCACGAATAGCTCTTTCTAGGTCTTTGAGGCTTTGTTCAGCAACTGCAAGATTCTCAACTTCCTTGGCCTGAGACTGGGCAGCTTCAAAACTCAATTTAAAATGCTCGGTCAAATTACCAAGTAGAGTCCGTAATTTATCGCCCGCTTGCTCACAATCCGCCTCTAACTTAGCCTGCTTACGAATCAAATCATCATTCTTAGTCCGAGCTTGTTGCAATCTTTCTTCCAAGTCTTCAAACTGCCCATCAATATCTTCCAATTCAAACTTTAAGCGAATTAGAATCTGATTTGTCTGGTTTTGCTTATCAGATGCGGCCTGCAATTGTTCTTCAAGAATCTCAATACTAGTATCTTCAAGAGCTTCTAGCTTCTGGTCAATCATATCCTCTAAAAGAGAAATTTCCTTATCTGCAACCACTTTTTCTTCTTGCAAACGTCTCAGATCTGTCTGTTCAAAACGAAGTTGGCTAGTCAGTTCAGCCTGTTCCAAAGTTAGTTTACCCTTCTGAGTCTGTAGTTTCTGCAAGCTTTCTTGAATACTGTCGCGATTATCACGGACTTGATTGATTTGTTGATCCAAGGCTAGTTTTTTCTCATTCAAGGCTTGGACATTTACTTCTTCCTTAGCAGCAGCCTCTTCTAGCTCAGTCAAAATGGTCGGACTAACCTGACTCATTTGCAGGTCATACTGGGCTGATAGCTGAGCCAGTCTATTTTCTGCCTGTTCCTGATGGATCCTTGCGCTCTGCTGGTTCAATCTAGCTTCTTCCCCCTCCGCCTTAATCGTTTCCAAGGCTTCTCTGGTTTGGTCTAAGCTAGTTTTCTTAGCTGCAACCAAGCTTTCTTGCTCCTGCAACTGGCTAGACAGCTCTGCTATTTCTCCTAAAAGAGCATCCAGTTCTGGTTTGATAAAGGTCGTGCTGTTATTTCGATTGCTACCACCAGCAAAGGCTCCACCAGGACGGATTTCCGCTCCATCCATGGTCACCATACGCACTTGAAACTTGGTTGCCAGCGCCGCCTGATTGGCATGGTCAATGGTATCAAAAATCGCGATAGTGCCTAGCAAATTTTGGAAAATCGCATCTAAATTTGGCTGATAAGTCACCAAATCACTTGCAAGCCCCAAGAATCCTTCTGAAGATTCTAGTAAAGAGACTTGCTGTCCAGAAAGCTGACGTGGCCTGATAGTTGTTAGAGGTAAGAAGGTTGCCCGTCCTTGCCGTTTTTCTTTCAAAAATGCGATAGCTCGTTTAGCAGTCGCTTCGTCTTCAACGATGACGTTTTGACTAGCACCTCCAAGAGCAATTTCCAAAGCCGTTTGGTAACGAGTATCAAAGGTCAATTGTTCACTGACTGCTCCAATAATTCCTCCTAAGCTTGGTGCCGCCTGTAAGACAGCCTTAACCCCCGCGTAGAAATTGGAATGATTTTTTAAAATAGCTTCTAAACTAGACTGGCGAGCCTGCTTGCCTTTCAACTGATCCAGCAAATCAAACAAGCGACCTTGCTCAGCCTGATAAGCAGTCTGGACTTGATCCAATTCTGTTTTTTTGGTCTGATAGCTCTCAAGCAACTGGCGTAACACGTGATCAGCTTCTTCCAAACTTTTCCGACTCTTATCAAGTACTTCTTGAGCTGTTTGTTTTTCCGTCTGTAAGCGTGCCAAGTCTTCCGATTTACTCTCAGAAAGACTGATTTGATTGGCAATATCCTGCTGAATCTTGGTCAGACGGTTTGAAGCTTCTGCCTCTTCCTGCATCAGAGCAACATACTGTTCACGCAAATGATCTAAAACCTGATCAGGATCTTCTGAAAAGTAGGAAATTTCTTTGTCTACCGCAGCAATATCGTCTTTCAAGCTAGACAAGGAACTATCTAATTGCGCAAGCGTTTCTTGCTTTTGCTCAATCTGTTCTGCCAACTGCTCTCGTCTAGTCAACAAGTTCTCCAAGCGCGCCTGCGCTTCTTGACGACTTGATTCGTTTTGACTAGATTCCAGTTTATGGACCTCAATTTTTCGCTCCAAATCACTGATTAACTTGGTCAAATCTAACAGAACTGCCTGTTCACGCTCCAGTTGTTCTGAAAGGCTGTGGCGCTTCTCTTTCAAGTTCTGATTTTCTTGCTCCAGCTCAGAACGCTGTTTGTAGTAGCTAGTCAATTCAGTTTTGACAGACTCTAGTTCGGCTTCTTTTTCCGATAACTTTTCCTTACCAAGCGACAACTGAGCCACCAAAACATCTAAGTATAATTCCTTACGTTGACCATCTAATTCTAGAAATTTCTTAGCAGTTTGTGCCTGTTTCTCTAATGGTTTGACCTGATTATCCAATTCATAGATAATATCATCCAAGCGGTCCAAGTTGCCCTGGGCCTGTGCCAACTTACTTTCTGTTTCTTTTTTACGCGTCTTGTATTTTAAGACCCCTGCCGCCTCTTCAAAAATAGCACGGCGTTCCTCAGGCTTGGAATTGAAAATTGCTTCAACCCGCCCTTGTGAAATGATAGAGAAAGAATCACGTCCCAAGCCCGTATCCATGAAAAGATCATGAATATCCCGTAGACGAACCTTTTGCCCATCAATCAAGTACTCACTATCACCAGATCGATAAATGTGGCGTTCTACCTTGATTTCTTTCTGTTTATTGGCGATAAAACCTGTGCTATTATCCAAGGTTACGACAACCGAGGCATAGTTAAGAGCCTTGCGGCTTTCTGTTCCCGAAAAGATGACGTCTGGCATCTTGCCTCCACGTAGGCTTTTAGCAGACGACTCTCCCAAGGCCCAACGTAGACTTTCTGTAATATTGGACTTGCCAGAACCATTCGGCCCTACAACAACAGTCACTCCACGATCAAAGACTACCTTAGTCTTATCCGCAAAGGACTTAAAGCCCTGCATTTCAATTGATTTTAGATACATACCTATCCTCTAGCCTCCACAGCATTTTTGGCGGCGGCTTGTTCAGCTAATTTCTTAGAGCGACCCCGACCACGACCAATCACACGCTGATCAGCAGATACCTCCACTTCAAAGGTCTTATCATGGGCAGGTCCAGACTCAGCTATTACTTGATACGAAATAGCAATCTCACCATTGACCTGCAAAATTTCCTGCAAAGCAGTCTTATAGTCGGTCACGCGCTCAAAATTCCCTTTTTCTAAACGAGGAATCATGACCTTATGGATAAATTCCTCCACGGTCTTTTCCCCCTTGTCCAATAGCAGAGCTCCTAAGAACGCCTCGAAAGCATCTCCTAAAATAGTATCGCGATTTCGCCCTCCAGACTTCTCTTCCCCCTTACCAAGACGAAGAAACCGATCAAAACCACAAGCACGTGAAAAACCAGCCAAAGACTCCTCACGTACAAAGGTCGAACGCAACTTGGACATCTCACCTTCGGGTCTATCAGGATATTTTTGATAGAGATATTTGGAAATCATCAACTGGAGAACAGCGTCTCCTAAAAATTCCAAGCGCTCATTATGTGAAATTTTTAGAAGGCGATGCTCATTGGCATAAGAAGTATGGGTAAAAGCCGTTTCTAATAAATTCAAATCCGAAAAATCAATCCCAAAATCAGCCAATAATTTTGCATGTAAATCTTTCATCTATATGCTCCTTTCTAACTTAAACGAAATAGATGGTTTACATTTACTCCGTCCTAACATTATACCATATTTTCCACTGGACTTCTCTTGTCAACTAAGTTTCAGCCAGCACCTCTCCACATCTTTTTGCAAACATTTACATATTCATCAGATTTCGATAAAATAGAAGAAAAAAGAAGAACGTTAGCATGCAAAATAAGACAAAACAACTCAATACATCACTGCTCTCCCTCATCCAGTTCATCGGATCCATCCTCGTTATCGCCCTCCATTGCCGCAGGTTATTTGAAGCAGACCAGCTCCACTTCATCCAAAAATCAATCTTTAGTCGCATGGTCGTTCCCTACTTCATGGTCACAGCCAGCTTCTTCCTCCGACGCAACTACCCCAGCCTCTCCAAACAATACCTGATCCGCTACAGCAAACAATACTTGACCTGGTCCGCCCTCTACCTGCCCTTCTACCTCATCTACCTAACACTCCAAGAAATCCCCTTCCCCTACTATCCCCTCGCACTCCTAGTCGGACTGACCTACACCGGCACCAGCTACCAACTCTGGTACATGCCCGCTTTCTTTCTAGGTCTTATCCTCGTCCATTTTTCCTTGGAGAAATGGGGCTGGCGCATCACAGCTTGTCTAGCCTGCCTTCTCTATCTTCTAGGCTCAATCGAAACCTACTCCTCCTACCTGGCAGAATCGATTTTCCTGACCGCATTTGACAGCTACAAAACCTTCTTTTTCACCAGCCGCAATGGCCTCTTCTACGCACCGATTTTTGTCCTGACAGGCTTTTATCTAGCCGACAAACTCAATCACCCCATTTTCCAATACCGACAAAAAAACAAACTACTTGTCTGCTCAGCCCTTTTAGCTTTTGAAGCCACTGTCATCTATCTCAATCAGGGCTACGACAAGAACTTTCTATTTAGCCTGATTCCATTCACAGCCTATCTAGTCGCCTGGACCCTAACCACAGACCTCTTCCGCGAGAAAAAATTCCAATTTCTAAAAGAATACGCCAGCTATTATTATTTTATCCATGTTATCCCAGTCGAAATCAGCTTTTTCTTCCTAGAAACTAGTTCCCTGACCAAAATACAGCAAGGGTGGTTAGTCTTCCTTATCACCATCATCACTTGCCAACTGCTCAGCTGGTTAATCATTAATACTCAATGAAAATCAAAAACAGACTAGCTCCAACAGTCTGGGAATAGACTGTTGGAGGTCGGAAATTAGACGAACTTGGTTCGTGACCGTAAGATGCAGATAGAGCACTGTTCCTTATTATATTTCAAGGGAACAGGCTGAAAAGATCCACTGGACCTTTTCACTCATCAAATCAAGTCAACAACGTCTGATTTTGATTTTCGAAGAGTATAAGCACAAAAGAACCTTGTAAGATCTAACTTACAAGGCTTTTTTACAAATCAAAATCCTCTTTCAACTTATCAATCACCTGTTGGAGTAAATCCCGATTGACACTGTATTTGACATTCTTGTCTTGGGCATTAAAGAGAAGCAGGTCGCCGTTAATCAGCTTTTGGGTGTGGAAGGATACCGCTGCCCCTGTAATAGCCAGACATTCTGCAATATCCTTGCTCTTGGCATGGGGCTTGGTCAACTCCACCAAGACCTGATAACGCGTACTATCGCTGATAACCTTGAGAACCGTTGTCAAATCATCCAGATCCAGCTCGTCATTTGACAGCATAATCTGATCAATTCGACAGGAAGCCAAAAGAGCGACTTTCATATAGTCAAATTCTTCGTTGCCATAATAAGCAAACCAATAATTCCAGGGACTGAGAACGAAGAATTGGGCAGTTTCTACACCTAAGCTATCCAGGCTGGTCATGGCTAATTGCTTGGATTCTCGATAGAGTTTTTCAATATCAAATTCCTGAGCAAATTTTTCACGCTCCGCTCTTGCCTGCTCAAAATAGGGCTGATAGATTGGAAGCATCTTGTCCAAGAGAGCGACAGACCGCTCAACAGTTTCCAAAGGATTGCGAATAGCCAGTGACCAGTACCATTTATCCGCTGGTTTTTTGCCCGTATTCTCCAAGAGCGCCATGAGGCTAAGGTCCTTCTCGCGATGTCCTTCATTTTCTGATACCAACATGGTCCGCATGGCCTCTTCTACTTCTTCTTGAGACAGCTTTAAAATCAGCTGACAGGCTTCCTCAACCGTCTTAGGATCCTGTCCTTGATCCAAGAGGTAGAAATACAAGGTGTGCAAGATTGTAAAGATATGGTCCCAAACAAAGACCTCATTGACTTCCTGACGATAATCCGCCAGCTTTTCCTCTATTTCATCTCGAATTTCCAAAGCATCTTTGAGAATGTCTCTTTCTTTCTGTGACAAATCCGCCTCAAACGGCTCTTCACGATCCTTAACAATCAAGGGAATAAAGAACTTTTCAACAATCTCGCTTCTATAATCTCGGTAATCTAATTTCATAGTTTTCTTTCTAAATATTCACTAATGACTTTGCAGGCTTAATCCCTGTAAGAACAGTATAGCCCAATAGTCCCACAGAAAGCAAGAGGAAGATGAGGGAAATACTGGTCGCAGAAAGAAGAGTCACCAGCAGAGCTACCAAGGCTTGACCAGCTAACATACCAATCTGGCAAAAACTATCAATCCCCCCTCCAACTGTTGCCAATTTATCTTCTGGCAATTCATTTAAGACCAAGGCATTCATTTTCGGATTAAAAACGCCCAAAGTCATAGCTGTTACAAAAAGAACTGTCAATACCACATAGATATTGTGGAGAAAGAATCCTAGGAAAAGTAAAACAGGCATGAGAGTCGAAAACTTGAGAAGGTTGACCAAGCTAACATTTTTGAAAAGAGCCATCCCTAGACTGGAACCAAGAATGCTCCCAACTGAGAAGAGAATGGAAATCAAAGCCACCGTTGTCCCCGCATTGGCGATAACAAAATCTGGAAACTCCTTCATATTAAGAATCGCTAATGGTGAGAGGGCGGTAAAAATCGCATTCAAGCTGGCAATGGTAATGATAGAAGCCTTTAGTACAGGAATATTTTGGATAACCTTATAAGATTCTTTTATACTTTGACGCATTCCCTTGATAATCCCTGCCTCTGTTTCCACTTGCTCGGCCTGCTGGATAGGATTTTCTTTCAGTAATTTAGCAAAAGCTGGACGAAGAATTGCCATAATAGCAAGGCTAACCATGAATGTCCCTGCATTGAAGAAAGCAAGTTGTTGATAGGACATAAAACCAATCAGGATGGCTCCACTAGCTTGAAAGGCAATTTGCAAGAGGGATTTGACAGTCATCTTGAAGGCCATGGCAGATTCGCGGTCCTCTGCTGCCACAACCCGCAGGCTAACAGGCAGATAAAGACCATTTTCATATTGACCTGCCAAATCAGACAGGAAATTGATGACACATACGACTGCTACAATCCAGAGGGCTGGGGCAAATCCCATTAGGAAGCCAACAAGGGCATACAGGCCGACACGAACCAGCAGGGTTGCAAGAATGGTATCCAATTTATTTTTGGTCTTGTCTGCCCAAATCCCGATAAAGAGACCAGCCAAAATCGGCAAGGTTTCAGAAGCCGTAATCATAGCCAGGGCAAACTTGGTATCTGGTAGAAACAAGACATAGTTCATCAAAGCCAGATAATAAAGCGTGTCTCCAAAGTTGGAAATCAAGTCTGCCACAAAGCTAGATAGGAATAATGTATTGTTGACTAGTTTTTTCATAAACTTCTCCTTAAACATCAATTAAATATTCGTTTAATATCATTTTACACTTTATTTTAATAAAGTCAATACTTAATTTTATAAAAATTAAATATTTTTTAAATATCTGTTTAATTTTTCTTCTATCTGGCTTTTTCTTGACAAGATGAGCACGGTTTGTTATAGTATTGTTCGGGCACCTCTTTTGAGAGGTCGGAGAAAAGGCTCCCTAGTTTTAGGGAGCTATTTTTGTTTTTCCCAGAGAACATTACACATTTGGAGGACTTATTGGATGAAGAAAATCGCATTTGATTCAAATAAATATTTGAATTTGCAACGTGACCATATTTTAGAACGAATTGCTCAGTTTGAAGGCAAGCTCTATATGGAATTTGGCGGAAAAATGCTGGAAGATTTCCACGCAGCCCGTGTTTTACCTGGCTATGAACCAGATAACAAAATCAAACTCCTCCAAGAGTTGAAAGACCAAGTAGAAATCGTCATCGCCATCAATGCCAGCAACATCGAACATTCTAAGGCACGTGGTGACTTGGGTATTTCTTATGACCAAGAAGTCTTCCGCTTGATTGACACCTTCAATGATATTGATATTTATGTTGGTTCTGTCGTCATTACCCAATACCGCAACCAACCAGCCGCAGACGCCTTCCGCAAGCAGTTGGAAAAACATGGTATCAAGTCCTATCTCCACTACCCAATCAAAGGCTATCCTTCTGATATTGACCACATCATCTCACCAGAAGGTATGGGCAAAAATGACTACATTGAAACTAGTCGCAATCTCGTCGTTGTCACCGCACCTGGACCTGGTTCAGGTAAATTAGCAACTTGTATCTCCCAACTTTACCACGACCAACTGCATGGCGTAACATCAGGCTATGCTAAGTTTGAAACCTTCCCTGTCTGGAACTTGCCTCTCCACCACCCAGTCAACCTGGCCTATGAGGCGGCAACTGCCGACCTGGACGACCTCAACATGATCGACCCCTTCCACCTGCAAACCTACGGCAAAACTGCGGTCAACTACAACCGTGACATCGAGGTCTTCCCTGTCCTCAACCGTACCTTTGAACGTATTTTGAACAAATCACCCTATGCCTCACCAACAGACATGGGCGTTAACATGGTGGGCTATTCCATCGTTGACGAGGAAGCGGCTATCGAAGCATCCAAGCAAGAAATCATCCGCCGCTACTACCAGACCTTGGTTGATTTCAAGGCAGAGCGGGTGAGCGAGCAAGCAGTTAAAAAGATTGAACTCCTCATGAATGAAGTCGGTGTGACACCAGCAGATCGTAAGGTTGTTATCGCTGCGCGCGAAAAAGCAGAGCTGACAACTAGCCCTGCCCTTGCTATTCAGTTGCCAAATGGAGAGATGGTAACAGGTAAAACATCCGACCTCCTCAAACCAACTGCAAGTGTTCTTCTCAATGCCATCAAGCAAATTGCTAACATCGATGATGAAACACTTCTCATCGAACCAAATTACATCCGCCCAATTCAAGAATTGAAGGCAGATTATTTGGATAAGACCAATACACGGCTCGATGCAAGTGAGATCCTCAACGCCCTTGCCATCACTGCACAAGATAGCCCTCTTGCTGCAAGTGCCATGAAAGAATTGGGTCAATTAAATGGTAGCGAAGCCCATTCGACTGTTATCCTATCCGATGAAGATAAGAGCGTTCTTCGTAAATTAGGTATCAATCTTACCTTTGACCCTATCTACCAACACAATAAGTTTTATCAGAAAAACTAAGCACACAAAAAGCAAGGATTCAATTCCCTGCTTTTTTCAATGATTAGTCGAAATCAATATACTCTTTTTGAAGTTCAAGAACTTCTTCTGCCGTTGCACATTCTGTTAAGGCACGGTGAGCATATTCTTCCATCTTAGCTGTATCAAGTTTCTTCATAAGGCTACGTGTACGAAGTACAGATGTTGCACTCATAGAGAACTCGTCCAAGCCCATACCTACAAGAAGTGGAACAGCTTGTTGATCACCAGCCATCTCACCACACATACCAGCCCATTTGCCTTCTGCGTGTGCAGCCTTGATAACGTTGTTGATCAAGCGAAGGATTGATGGGTTATATGGTTGGTAGAGGTATGAAACTTGCTCGTTCATACGGTCTGCAGCCATTGTATATTGGATCAAGTCGTTCGTACCGATTGAGAAGAAGTCAACTTCTTTGGCAAATTGGTCTGCAAGCATTGCTGCAGCAGGGATTTCAATCATGATACCAACTTGGATATCATCTGCAACTGCTACACCTTCAGCCAACAAGTTTGCTTTTTCTTCATCAAGGATTGCTTTTGCTGCACGGAATTCAGTCAACAAGGCAACCATTGGGAACATGATACGAAGTTTACCATGTACAGATGAACGAAGAAGGGCACGCAACTGAGTACGGAACATTTGGTTACCAGTCTCAGAGATAGAGATACGAAGGGCACGGAAACCAAGGAATGGGTTCATTTCGTGTGGAAGGTCGAAGTAAGGAAGCTCCTTATCCCCACCAATATCCATTGTACGAACCACAACAGGCTTGCCGTTCATACCTTCAAGAACAGCCTTGTAAGCTTCGTATTGCTCGTCTTCTGTTGGGAAGTCTTGTGAGTCCATGTACAAGAATTCTGTACGGTAAAGACCAACTGCTTCAGCACCGTTATCGTTTACACCTTCAACGTCTTTTGGTGTACCGATGTTTGCTGCCAATTCAAAGTGTTTGCCGTCAGCTGTAACTGTTTGAGCATCTTTCAAAAGAGCCCATTCAGCTTTTTGTTTAGCATAGGCTTCCCCAGCTGCTTTAAATTCTGCAATCACTTCTTCAGAAGGGTTAATCACTACATCACCTGTGATACCGTTAACAGCCAATACATCACCGTCTTTAACGATTTCAGTAATGTTATTTGTACCCAAAACAGCAGCAATTTCAAGTGTACGAGCCATGATAGCTGAGTGACTTGTACGACCACCAATGTTCGTTACAAAAGCTTTTACAAACTGTTTGTTTAATTGCGCTGTATCTGAAGGTGTCAAGTCATGCGCGATAACGATTGACTCTTCGTCGATAGTTGCTGGGTTTGGCAAGCGAACACCAAGCAAGTGTGCCAACACACGTTTTGCTACGTCACGAATATCTGCGGCACGCTCTTGCATGTATGGGTTATCTTCCATACCTTCAAAGATAGCGATAAACATATCCGTAACTTCTTTCAAACCAGTCTCAGCATTTGTTTTCTTCGCACGAATTGTTTCCTTAATCTGACCAATCATTTCTGGGTCAGCAAGAACCATCAAGTGTGCATCAAATACGGCTGCGGCCTCTTCACCTAGGCTAGCTACTGCGTTCTCACGAATAACAGAAAGCTCGTTTTGAGATGCTTCTAGAGCAGCATCCAAACGAGCTTCCTCTGCATTTGTATCTTCAACTGTAACAGTTTCGAAGGACAAATCTGGCTGAACGAGTAGATATGCCTTAGCAACAGCAACACCATCTGATGCTGCGATTCCTTTAAGCATTTCTGTCATATTCTTATGCCAATCCTTCTTTTTCCATTGTTTCAGTGATAGCTGCGATTGCGTCGTCAGCATCAGCACCTTCAGCAGAGATTGTTACGTCAGCGCCTTGACCAACACCAAGACTCATAACACCCATGATAGATTTAAGGTTAACAGACTTTTCTTTGTAGTTCAAAGTGATGTCTGAAGCAAATTTACTAGCTGTTTGCACAAGCAAAGTTGCTGGACGTGCGTGGATACCTGTTTCTGCCACAATGTGGAAGTCTTTTGAAGCCATATTTGGATTCTCCTTTATTTTTACAAAATTGTGAGTTATTTGTGATAACCCTTACAAAGGACATTATACCACTTTTTGAAATCATTTTCAAGATTTTTTTACCTTTCTTTCATGTTTCCGTCATAAAAAGAGAGGTTCATTTTACTTTTTCTTCATTAAATAGAATCTAGTAGAACTTCTGAAAATTGACTGGTAGATAGATGAGCAACGTCCAAAATTTTAGCAAAATCAAGCGTAACATTTTTATTTATAAAAGCGTCTTCCAAGGCCTGAATAATTAAAGTAGCTGCTTCTTTCCAGCCTATATATTCCAACATCATACAAGCTGAAAGCAAGAGAGAACATGGATTAGCCAGATCCTTTCCTGCAATATCAGGAGCAGTTCCATGTGTCGCTTCAAAGATAGCATAACCTGTCTGATAATTAATGTTAGCACCTGGTGAGATCCCTATTCCTCCGACCTGTGCCGCAAGAGCATCTGATGCATAATCTCCATTTAGATTTGTAAGAGCAACCACTTGGAAGTTTTCCGGCGCCAATAAAATCTGCTGCAGAAAGTTATCCGCAATAATGTCATTTACTACCAAAGTCCCCTCTGCAAGTTCTGTAGCAAATTCTTCTTTTGCCAATTCATAACCCCACTTGCGGAAACCACCTTCTGTAAACTTTTGAATATTTCCCTTATGAACTAAGGTCACTATCTTCAGTTGATGTTCTAAGGCATATTCTATTGCAGAGCGAATGAGGCGTTTACTCCCTTCTTCCGAAATCGGTTTGATACCAATACTTGAAGATTCTGGAAAACGAATATTTACCACTCCCATTTCTTCTTGCAGAAAGGAAATGACTTTGGCAACTTCATCTGAACCAGCCTCCCATTCAATACCTGCATAAATATCTTCTGTATTTTCACGAAAAATAGTAATATCTGTCTTTCCAGGCTCTTTCAGCGGACTTGGCACTCCCTTAAAATAGCGAATCGGGCGCACACAGGCATACAAATCTAATTCTTGACGAAGTGCAACATTAAGAGAACGATGACCTTTCCCAATCGGCGTCCCCAAGGGACCTTTGATTGCAACTAAATACTCACGGATGATTGCCAATGTCTCATTCGGCAAAGAAGTTCCCGTTAATTCATAAGCCTTTTCTCCTGCAAAAACCTCCCTCCACTGAATAGAACGTTGACCTGCATAGGCTTTTTTCACTGCAGCATCAATAACTTTTTGACTGACTGACCAAACATCTCTGCCAATACCATCTCCTTCAATATAAGGAATAACGGGACAATCTGGGACAATTAACCGTCCCTCTCTCATCAGGATTTTTTCTGCCATATTTACCTCTTTCCAATCGGGATGTAAACCAAATTCCTACCACCTAAGTAGGAAGAGCGCGGACGAATCAATTTATTATTTTTCCGTTGTTCCTGGACATGTGCAATCCACCCCGCCATACGGCTCATTGCAAAAATCAATGTAAAAATATCACTATCAATACCTAGCACATGGTAAACTGTCGCCGAATAAAAATCTACGTTTGGAATTAAACCTTTTTTGTTTTTAATAAAGCCCTCTACTTCCTCTGACAATCTATAAAACGCTTCATCGTCTGTTCCGAATGTCAAATCACGCGCCATCTCCTTCAAATACTCTTGACGAGGATCAACCGTTTTATAGACTCGATGGCCGAATCCCATAATTTTTTCCTTCGAATCCAGCTTCTTCTGCAAATATCTCTCGGTATCACCACTCTCACGAATAGCCAGCAACATGTCAAACACTCGTTCATTTGCACCACCATGCAATGAGCCTTTCAGAGTCCCAATTGCCGTGGTGACACAAGAATATAAATCCGTTAACGTTGATGCCGTGACACGCGCAGCAAAAGTAGACGCATTCAATTCATGATCAGCATGAAGCACCAAAGCTTTGTTAAACGCTTTGATTTGCAAATCACTCGGCTCCTCACCGTTCAGCATATAAAGAAAATTCGCCGCAAAACCCAGATCAGCCCGCGGTTCGATTGGAACCAATCCGCGTCTCAAACGAGCAAATGTTGCAATAATCGTCGGAACCTTGGCCATAATCTGAATAGATTGTTCATACAAAGCTTCTAACGAATTCTCCTCAGCGTGTACATTATATACTCCAAGGAGAGATACTGTCGAACGCAACACGCTCATAGGATGCAAATGTCGCCGCGATTGAATCAGAATACATTGCTCTACCGCATCTGAAATCGCGTATTCTTTTCGCAGGCTTTTCTCAAAATAATTTAATTCAATCTGAGTTGGCAAATGCAGGTTCCACAGAAGATAGATGACTTCCTCAAAAGAAGCGTTATTCTCCATCAATTCAGCAATGTCATATCCTGCATAGGACAAGCGGTCATTTTCAATTGCACTGATTCGCGTATCACAGGCAATCGCATCTTTTAACCCATTCGTTTCTGTCATACCTTTCCTCCTAGTTTCTTTCTTACTACCATAGGTAAAATACCTCCGTGGCGATAATAACGAATATCCGCCTCCGCATCAAACCGCACCAGAGCTTGAAACTCCTTTGTAACATCGTCTGTTTGCGCATGGACTGTTACAATTTGACCAACACCGACATCTTCTGGCAAGTCGATTGTATAGCTTTCATGTCCAGTCAAGCCAAGACTTTCTGCCGACTGACCTTCTAAAAATTGTAAAGGAAGAACACCCATCATCACTAAGTTTGAACGGTGAATCCGCTCAAATGACTCAGCAAGAACAGCCTTCACACCAAGTAAACTTGAACCTTTGGCTGCCCAATCACGGCTCGACCCCATCCCATAGTCTTTACCAGCAATAACAATACTACCGACACCAGCTTCCTTATATCTCATAGCCGCATCATAGATTGAAAGAATCTCATCACCAACTCTTGTCCAACCACCAATTTTTCCATCTGCCAGCTCATTCTTTATACGAATATTTGCAAAAGTCCCACGCATCATGACTTCGTGATTTCCACGACGACTTCCATAAGAATTAAAATCCTTATAAACAATGCCATTCTCTTCGAGATAACGAGCGGCTGGACTCAATCGTGCAATATTCCCTGCCGGGGAAATATGATCTGTCGTTACAGAATCGCCAAATTTAGCCAAAACAGATAAATTTTCCAGTGGTTTTATGGATAAATCTGCCTGCATATTGTCAAAATAGGGCGGATTTTGAATATAGGTAGAAGATGAATTCCAATTGTAATTCTTATCTGTTTTTGTTTCAATCGCATTCCAAGCCTGACTATCTGTAAATACCTGTTGGTATTCTTCCTTATAAAGGTCACGAGTCACATAACGCTCAATGTAGTCGTCTACCTCCTCACGACTTGGCATAATGTCCGCAAGGTAGACAGCTTGTTGCTTCTCACCATACCCCAGCGGTTCCCTTGTTAAATCTACATTCATATTTCCCGCAATAGCATAGGCAACAACAAGCGGTGGGCTCGCTAAGAAATTAGCTTTTACCAATGGATTAACCCGTCCTTCAAAGTTACGATTTCCAGATAATACCGCAGAGACCAATAAATCTTCTTCCTTAATCGCCTCCGCTACTTCAGGACGCAGATCACCTGAGTTACCGATACAAGTTGTACAACCATAACCAACCAAATTGAAACCTAAGGCATCTAGGTAGGTCTGCAAACCTGATTTTTTCAAATAGCCAGTCACTACTTTTGAGCCTGGTGCCAATGACGTCTTGACCGTCTTAGAAACTGCCAGACCTTTTTCTACCGCATTTTTTGCCAGTAATCCTGCCGCCAAAAGGACATACGGATTGGATGTATTTGTACATGAGGTAATCGCCGCAATAGCAACATGACCTGTTTGAATTTGCTCCTCTCCTTCAACATACTTAACCATGGCTGTTTTATCTAACTCAGCTTCCTCCAAACCAAAGCCACGCACACCTACTTCACGTATTAAACTAGCCTGAAACTCTGCTTTTGCATCTGTTAGTTCTATCAAATCTTGTGGTCTTTTAGGACCAGAAATAGATGGAACTACTGTCGATAAATCCAATTCTAAAACCTTGCTATAAGACGGAAAATGTTCAGCATCATAGAATAAATAATTAGCCTTAGCATAGGCTTCTGTCAACTCCACGTGCTCCTCCGAACGGTTGGTCAATCTCATATAATGTAAAGTTTCTCCATCAATCGGGAAATAGCCACAAGTCGCACCGTATTCTGGAGCCATATTGGAAACAGTTGCTCGATCCGCTAATGTAAGAGAAGATAAACCTGGTCCAAAGAATTCGACAAACTTCCCAACTACATTTTCCTGACGTAGAAGTTGAGTGACCTTAAGAGCCAAATCCGTTGCAGTAGCAACCTTAGGCAATTGCCCAGCTAGGCGAACACCAATCACCTCAGGGATAGGAAAATAAGATGCTTCACCCAACATTGCAGCTTCCGCCTCAATACCACCCACACCCCAACCAAGTACACCAATACCATTAATCATGGTCGTATGACTGTCTGTACCAAACATAGAATCTGGATAAAGCAAGCCATCCTTGTTGATAATAACATCGCTTAGAAATTCAATGTTTACCTGATGGATAATCCCTGTCGCTGGAGGCACTGCACGATAATTTTCAAAGGAATTCTCTGCCCATTTCAGAAATTCATAGCGTTCATTATTTCTTTCGAACTCTAAGTCAATATTTTTCTCCAGAGCATCTTCAGTCCCAAAAAAATCAACTTGAACAGAGTGGTCGATGACTAAATCCACTGGAATTTCTGGGTTAATCAATTCAGGGTTTCCACCTGCTTTCACCACCGCATCACGCATGGAGGCTAAATCTACCACAACAGGAACACCTGTAAAATCTTGCAAAATAACACGACTAGGTTTAAAGGGGATTTCTCCTTTAGGAGATGCAGCCTGATAATGAAGCAACTCCATTATGTGATTTTTTGTAACGTCTACGCCATCTTCTTTTCTTAAAAGACTTTCTAATAAAATACGAATAGTATAGGGAAGTGAATGAATATCCACTTTTTCTTCCGTTGAAATCGAATCCAATGCATAATATGAGTATTCTTTCCCTTTATGAAACAAGCTTTTTCTATGTGATTTTTCCATATTTTATAACCTCTTTCAGCATTATTGAATAGTATAGTACAAAAGGTAATATATATTCAATACATGTATAACCATAAATGTTACATCTTATAACATCTTATGTTTCCTTCAAAATATTATGACATTTGTAAAAAAGCTAATCTATATTTTACTGAGAGATTGTTAGGGTTATCAAACTAAATAGAAACAGCTATGTAAACGCTATTTTTCGACTTAGTGGTAATGAGCGGAGGTACAATATATGGTGTTTTATAAAAATATTGTGCACTATATTTTGTGATTTTAAATAAACTTCCTTCTTGACTTTAACCTTAAAATCTTGTATCCTAGATTGGTAACAAAATTGGGATTTTTTATTAATCCCTTCATGGACAAAGGAGAAATTGAATGGTAACGATCTATTCAAAAAATGATTGTGTACAGTGTAAAATGACCAAGAAATTCTTGGACCAACATAGTGTAGATTATAAAGAAATCAATCTAGATGAACAGCCTGAATTTATCGATCACGTAAAAGGTCTCGGTTTCTCAGCTGCACCTGTTATCGAAACTGAAAATGATGTTTTCTCAGGTTTTCAACCAGGAAAACTAAAAGCCTTGGTTTAACTCCCTACTGTTTATAGAAAGAGATTGCGACTATGAGTTTAAAAGAGCTAGGCGATGTGTCCTACTTCCGTTTAAATAACGAAATCAACCGTCCTGTTAATGGGCAAATCCCACTCCACAAGGACCAAGAAGCGGTTAAGGCCTTCTTTAAAGAAAACGTCCTCCCAAATACCAAGCAATTTGATAGTATTTTAGACAAAATTGCTTATCTATTAGAAGAAAATTACCTTGAAAAAGAGTTTTTGGACCAATACAGTCCAGAATTTATCATCAAAATTGATCAATTCTTGAAAGACCAAAATTTCCGCTTCAAGTCATTCATGGCAGCTTACAAGTTCTACAATCAGTATGCCCTCAAAACAAATGATGGCGCCTATTACTTGGAAAGTATGGAAGATCGCGTTCTCTTCAATGCCTTGTATTTTGCAGAAGGAAATGAAGAGTTGGCCTTGAACTTGGCTAACGAAATGATTCACCTTCGTTACCAGCCAGCAACACCTTCTTTCCTCAACGCAGGTCGTGCCCGTCGTGGTGAGTTGGTATCATGTTTCCTCATCCAAGTCACTGACGATATGAACTCGATCGGACGTTCTATCAACTCTGCTCTGCAATTGTCCCGTATCGGTGGTGGTGTTGGTATTTCCCTCAGCAACTTGCGTGAGGCAGGTGCTCCAATCAAGGGCTATGAGGGGGCGGCTTCTGGGGTTGTTCCTGTTATGAAACTCTTCGAAGACAGCTTCTCCTATTCTAACCAGCTTGGGCAACGCCAAGGGGCTGGGGTAGTGTATCTGGATGTTTTCCACCCAGATATTATTTCCTTCCTTTCGACTAAGAAAGAAAATGCCGATGAGAAAGTTCGTGTGAAGACCTTATCACTCGGTATCACCGTTCCTGATAAATTCTACGAATTGGCACGTAAAAACGAAGATATGTACCTCTTCAGCCCATACTCAGTTGAACTGGAATACGGTGTCCCTTATAGCTACCTTGACATCACAGAAAAATACGATGAATTGGTGGCAAACCCTCGCATTCGTAAGACAAAAATCAAGGCACGCGACTTGGAAACAGAAATTTCTAAACTGCAACAAGAGTCTGGCTATCCTTACGTCATCAACATCGATACAGCTAATCGTAGCAACCCTGTTGACGGCAAGATTATCATGTCAAACCTCTGTTCGGAAATCCTTCAAGTTCAAACACCAAGCATTCTTAATGATTCGCAAGAATACTTGACCATGGGTACTGACGTTTCATGTAACCTCGGTTCAACCAATATCGTTAACTTGATGAAGTCACCTGATTTTGGACGTTCTGTTCGTACAATGACACGCGCTTTGACTTATGTCACTGATCATTCACACATTTCAGCTGTACCATCTATTGAAGCAGGAAACAGTCAGGCGCATTCTATCGGTCTTGGTGCCATGGGACTTCATTCTTACTTGGCTCAGAACTTGATTGATTACGGTTCAAAAACTGCCGTAGAATTTACCAACATCTACTTCATGCTCCTCAACTACTGGACCTTGGTAGAATCAAATAATATCGCTCGCGAACGTAAGGCAACCTTCCATAATTTTGACAAATCAAAATACGCAGACGGCACTTATTTCGACAAGTATGTGACTGGGGATTACCAACCACAATCTGACCATGTCAAAGAGCTCTTTGAAGGGATTTTCATTCCAAGCGGACAAGATTGGGCTGACCTACGTGAGAAAGTCATGGCAGATGGTCTTTACCACCAAAACCGACTAGCTGTTGCTCCAAACGGTTCTATCAGCTACATCAACGACGTTTCTGCTTCTATCCACCCAATCACACAACGGATTGAAGAACGCCAAGAGAAGAAAATCGGTAAAATCTACTATCCAGCAGCTGGCTTGGCAACAGAAACTATTCCATTCTACAAGTCTGCCTACGATATGGATATGCGTAAGGTCATTGATGTCTACGCTGCTGCAACAGAACACGTCGACCAAGGTTTGTCACTCACTCTTTTCCTTCGCAGCGAACTTCCAAAAGAACTCTATGAATGGAAAAAAGAGAACAAACAAACTACACGTGACCTCTCTATCCTTCGTAACTACGCCTTCAACAAAGGTATCAAGTCTATCTACTACATCCGTACCTTTACCGATGACGGCGAAGAAGTCGGCGCAAACCAATGTGAAAGTTGTGTGATTTAAGACACTAACATTCATTGATGCTAAAGCATCTAATGAATGAACGGTACTGACTACCTTACGACACTGTCGTTCATGATGCGAAGCAACTAATGAGCGCTCGATTAAAAATCCCTTTTAGGGGATTTTTTTACAGGCTACTATCTATTTGTGATATAATATTTGAAGTATAAGAAAAAGAAAGAGAATATGATGGAAACCTACTACAAAGCCATAAACTGGAACGCCATTGAGGATGTTATTGACAAGTCAACTTGGGAAAAGTTGACCGAGCAATTCTGGCTCGATACACGTATCCCATTATCAAACGACTTGGATGACTGGCGTAAACTTACTGCTGAAGAAAAAGACCTGGTTGGTAAGGTCTTTGGCGGTTTGACCCTCTTGGATACCCTTCAATCTGAAACAGGTGTCCAAGCTCTTCGCAACGATATTCGTACACCGCACGAAGAAGCTGTTTACAACAACATCCAATTCATGGAGTCAGTCCATGCCAAGTCTTACTCTTCTATCTTCTCAACCTTGAACACCAAGTCTGAGATTGAAGACATCTTTGAATGGACCAACAGCAACGAATACTTGCAACGCAAGGCAAAGATTATCAACGAAATCTACGAAACAGGTACACCACTTGAAAAGAAAGTAGCCAGCGTTTTCCTAGAAACCTTCCTCTTCTACTCTGGTTTCTTCACGCCACTCTACTACCTTGGTAACAACAAGCTGGCCAACGTTGCGGAAATCATCAAGCTGATCATCCGTGACGAGTCTGTGCACGGTACCTACATCGGCTACAAGTTCCAACTTGGTTTCAATGAATTGTCCGAGGAAGAACAAGACAAACTCCGCGACTGGATGTACGACCTGCTCTACCAACTTTATGAAAATGAAGAAGGCTACACACGCTCCCTCTATGATGCAATTGGCTGGACTGAGGAAGTCTTGACTTTCCTTCGTTACAATGCCAACAAAGCTCTCATGAACTTGGGTCAGGATCCACTCTTCCCAGATTCAGCAGATGATGTCAACCCAATCATCATGAACGGTATCTCAACCGGTACATCTAACCACGACTTCTTCTCCCAAGTTGGTAACGGCTATCTTCTTGGTGAAGTAGAAGCTATGACAGATGATGATTATTTATATGGGTTGTAGATCTGGAAAAATATCATTTCTATTTTTCTGGTTTAGAAATCTGTTGAGTTTAAAATCATATATATAATATTAATATGCAATCTTGATAAGATTGGCATAAAAATAGGAATTCTCCCACCAGTTAAGGGAAAATTCCTATTTTTTTGTATATATTAGGCGAGTCAAGGAGGATTTCAGTGAGCTCTCAATCCGAATATTCTACTTCGTTCTGACTCACTTCCTAAGAAGTAAAATTTGACTTAACTTAGAATGTAGATTCTTTCCAATGAACTGTACAATCTAAAACCTGCTGTCGTTCCACTTGGTTTCCACCCTCAATCTGATTGATCAGCATCCTTGTTGCTTGACACCCTTCTTCAAAGGCGGGTTGAACAATGGTAGAGATCGTAGGGGATGAAAAATTTGTCCATTCAGTATTGTCAAACCCCAAAAGACCAACCTGAGGAAAGTCATATTTAAGTTCTTTCATAGCATTAAAAACTAAAGGTAACGCCCAGCAATTCGGAACGAACACTAAGGTCTTTTCCTGAGGATTTACCACCCCTTGAAGAAAACGTTTAATTTCCTCTATGTCCGTATTTTCATCTGCAATTGTTAAATCTTGATAACTTTGTTTACAATCTAACAAAGCATCCATAAAACCTGTAGCTCGTTCAATCCGTGTACTTAAGCGACTAATGTCAGCTGTAATAAGAATAAATTTTTGATAGCCATTTTCTACACATAGTTGAGTTGCATCATAGACAGCATCGTAATTATTTGTCTTAATCCAACTGGTACGGTGTTCGTAAAGTTGACTGTCAAAGAAAACCATATGCTTTTTCTTATCCTCAATAATGCGCGAATATTTTCTAAAATGCGATGTCGGCTGAATAATAAAACCATCTACACCCAACATCAGCATGCTCTCAATATACTTATCTTCGCTTTCTTGATTGTAATTGCTGTTTCCGATGATAACTTGATAGCCACTCTTATGCGCTTCTTCTTCTATACCTTTGACAATTTGATTGGAAAATGTATTTGTAATATCTCCAATCAATACTCCAATCAACTTAGTATTTTTTGAATTTAGGCTCCGCGCAACAACGCTGGGTTTATAGTCTGTTTCGCGAATGACTCTCTCAATTCTTTCGCGTGTCTCTTTGGACATCTTTTCATATTTACCATTTAAGTAAAAGGAAACTGTTGTTTTTGAAGTCTGAGCCAGTTCTGCAATATCTTTGATGGTAAACTTCTCTGACACCTTACCGATACCTCCTTTAATTACTTTATTCTATCATACTATCCGTACTTTATCAGTTATTTTGCACAGAAATGACTGTATTTTTCTGTCCCTTCTAATTTTTGAGTCGGACAACTTGTCTCTTATCCCTATCCACTACTAAGCACTTACCTCTCAACTTATAACCAGCCACTTGAAGTAATTTCTCTCCCTTATATATATCATTATCAGAAACCACTAACAGAATATTCAGTCCCTTTCCTTGACAGCTAAAAGCCAAACCACTTTCTATCGAATGATAGTCTGTTTGGTAAACTGGCAATTGCTTGACACGAATTGCTTCATCTGCTAATAGAGTAAATGTAACTAATCGATCTCGAAAACTCTCTTTTTTGACCAGTTTATTGGTCTCTACTAGTTGGTTGTATCGGGGAGAACGCACGGTTTTCTGGATTTCAAAATCCTTTTGGCTATATAGCCGAAGATCATTTAACTGCTCTTCTCCAATCTTGACCTTTTCATCTAAAATCAATTGACTGGTCAACTCATGCTGGCCTGAGCAATCAACGCTATCCACTATCAGCAATAAATCACCTCCAACCATAAGGAGCTGTCGTTTATGCCAGTAAGGCAAGCCTTGGCTGGTCTGAGCCTGATAAATGCCCTGCATCCAATGACAGCGTTCAAAACCCTTATAACTGTGACTAATAAACTGAGGATATGTGTCATATTCCCATGAACCCTTTATCTGCTCTGGAGCATTGTCATCAAGGATACAAGTGCTGTGAGCCCAAGCACTTTTAAGCAAGTAGCGCTCCTCGCATTCACGGTAGCTGAAACGACCGCTGTCAATTACGATTGGTTGTCCTTTATGGTAAAAGCACAAGCTATTTTGGTCAGAGTGGCTGTGGGCACTTCCCATGGGACCGGCCTTGAAACATAAATAGCTGTCCACTTCTTTGACAATACTGTGACCTGATTCAGAAAAATGTTGTCCCCCTGACGAGCTGGGTTGAGCGGTCAAGTGTTCAAATATGCGCAAGCCATTTTCTCCGACCAAGAAGAGAACGCCTAAATCTAGCTTGGAATTATCTACTAGGTAGGTGCCATCTTCAAAGAAAATCGCAGTCATCTGTAAGATGTCAGAAGTACAATGAACATCGCTATCGCCAAGAGCCACACTTTTACCATCTGGTCCCGTCATCTGTAAGACATAGTCTGCCATCTTTTTCAAAATAGGTGTCCACTGTTTTCGATAATCTGGCAAGCTGAAAGCTAGTCTTAGCAAGAGTTTATAAACTTCCACATGGTAGAGAAAAGACTGCTCAAACTGAGTTCCATCTTCCAATATCTGAGTTTGAATTTGCTCTTCGATTTCCTGACGAGCAAAATGGTGAAGCTCTACTAAATCCACCTGATCGCCGATATAAGCATGGGCCAAGAGCATTGCGCCAGTCTGGAAAATTCCCCAATTACTCAACGTATCTTTGGCACGGTAATGACTGTGAAGATAAAATAATTGTTTTTGAATGGATACTAACAGTTGGCTACGCTCAGCTTCACTTAGTCCGCCCCAATCAATTAAAAATGGGAGAATATTGAGCCAGCTTAGACAGCGGATAGCCGTATCTAAGGTGCGACTGCTCGTTCTTTCAGGATGCCAATCTGTCACTTGTTCTATCCAACTAAAGATAAACCGTTTAACCTGCTCCATGTAGCGCGAATCTTTTTCAACCAGATAGGCCAAAACTAATTTCCACAAGTATTCCTGCCGATTGAGCATAAAGGTCCATTCCTCATCCCCATGGCAGTCGGCTGTCCAGTCAAGAGGAGCAAGATGATACCCGACTGAACAAGGTTCCATATCCCAATTGTCTTCAAAGATAAAAATATCATTTAATAAATTTTGACAGGAAAGGAGAAGCTCTTTATAAGCTGCATCTTGTTGATTGAGAATATAGGTTTTGACCGACTCTGCTGACTGATTAGCTACTATTTTTTCGAATATTGTTTGCATAACAAGTCCTTTCGCTATCGCTTCTCCAAAAGAAGAGAGGCTGGGCAAAGCCCAGATCCACTCTTCAAAGTTCATATCAACATCTCAGCGCAGTGATTGATCGGCTTTAACAGTTCAGTGGACTGTTAAAGGTTGGAGATAGGAGTTCCAAAACAAATCTCAGCAATTCGTATTTCACACTCCAAATCTGATCTAATCAACTATGCGGGGGTGGGGGTGAAACAGTCTGGGAATAGACTGTTTCAGCTCAACAACTAGAAATAAAGACTTGTTGACGAACTTTTTTATCCGTCGAGTTCTTTCACGCTCCCCCTTCACCCACGAATTTCATTTAGGAGTGCGATCTGCGACACTTGAAATCCACCACTGCCCCCAAGGTTAGCAAACCTAAGAAACCAAGACCTAGACCTGCTTCTTCTCCTGTCTGGGGCAGACGGGGCTTACTCGGCTTTGTTTTTTCAGCGGCATGATGAACCACTTGTTTCACCTCTGAACTTGGTTGGTTTTCCTTGAGTTGTTTTTCTTCTTTTTCTGTTTTTTCGACATTTCCAGTTTGTTTATCAGAACCTTCTGGCATAGTAATCTTCCAGACAGTGGATGGATAAGCCGCCGTTGGCTCCATCTCAACAGTCAGACTGGAACCTGCCTTTGTCAACTCAATGCCATTCTTTACGGTTCGGGTAGACGGATTGTAAAAGGCGATGCGATAGCCACCTTCGACTTTCTGAATGGTATACAAACCGGCATCTGTTAAGGTAATATCATCTGTCAGCTTGTAGGCTGTATCCGTGTATTTCACAACGCCCCAGACATTCTGTTCTTGGTCATATACCACTTGCAAATCCCTGTCTTGATGAAGCAGCTTCACACTAGCAGCCACCTGATTCACTTTTTCCATAGATTGGTTTGGAACAAGGACGTAAGCATAGTTACTTGAAGTCTGTGCATGTTCATGCCATAGGCTAACAAAGGAATTGCTCACTTCTTCTTTCGACTGGTTGTAGTTGATGTCACTCCATTTGCCAGTTCGCTGTTCTAATTTGGCATGGGTCGGCAGTTGGTTCAAGAAGACGTAACCGATGGACTGGTTGTCCTTGCCATTGGTCATGTAAAAGGATTGAGTCTTATCTGTCACTACTTCTTTGGACAAATCAACTGGCTGGCCATTTATGTAATAGCTATATTTTTCTCCGGTCAAGAGTTTACGGTTTTCAATCGTTGTCACGGCGCCTTGAGCAGATTGATGCTGTATATCAGTACCTAGGAAAACAATCTTATTCCCTAGAACAATCCAAGCCTTACGAGCAGTCAGACTATTGTTCCAGTTGTTGAAATCCATTGCAATCGTCGCTAAGCGGTTGCCTAACTGGCTTGCTCCAACAAAGTCACTTGCAAGAGTTACCTCGCCACTGCCATCTTCTCGTTTGTCCTTGGTCGTTGTCGTTCCCGGTAAGCGATACGGGTCAACTGTTGCCCAGTAGTGGTTACTGTAATGACTCAAATCATCATTGTAGAGGTAAACCATACCATCTGCTGTATACCAACCCTTGCGGTTTTCATTGTTCATATCTTCATAGTTTTGAGTTCTAGAAGAGTACATAGACAAGGCAAAGGTAAAGCCTTCTTGAGCACTTCGATAAACAAACTTATCCATATTGTTGAAGGCTGCAATATAATCTTTATCCACTTCAGCAGGGATTTGATTATCAGTTAAAAGCTTGTTGACCAAATCAATATCCTTATAGGATTTGAGGCTGCGGTAGCTGTCATAGAAGGTATCAGAGGTCAGCTGCGCCTTAACAAAGGAGAGAAGTTTGGTTTTTTGCTCAGGCTGAGCCGATTCTGCAATGCGGACCAAAGACCTTAAAATCTCCATGGCCTGAACATGTGATTCACCAGTTGCCCGACTGATGGAACGACCGCGGGTCATATCCATCAGTTCACCGCGAACCAATATTGGCATAAAGGCTTTTTCAATCCATTCATAAAGAATGTTGGTCTGTTCTTCCTTGAGGGCAAACTCCGTTGGCTGAATAACTGGTAGTAACTGTGAAAAACCTTCAATGAGGACATTTCCGTACGCTCCTGTGTAGGCAACATTGGTGTGGTCGATAAAGGAGCCATCCTTGTAGAATCCCTCTCCCTTATCTACAAATTTCATTATCGTTGTCAAACCTTGCGCACCAGCCCTCACACGGTCAGCATCTTCGCGAAGAGCTCCTTCCAAGATGGCCACCTTGCTCAAATCTGTCTGATTACCGCCCACTGCTGGAACAGGATTGGACAAGGTTTTACGGATAGTGGTTGGATCTGGTACAAATTTCGAAATCGGTTTGGTATAGGTTAGAATCTCCTCCTGACTAAAGTAGGGATGCATATATATTAATGCATTGACAACTGCACGCGGAGTCCCAATTTCATAATCCCACCAATTCCCATCAATTGACTTATTTTCATTATAAACATTGGTATAAAGCCAGTTCATTCCTTTTCTGACCAAATCGATAAGTGAGCGGTCGTGGTAATAGGTTGAGTCTGGATTCTCAACTACTTGGGCCATCTGCTCCAAGCGGCGATAGACCGTTGTCAGGTGGCTGGATTTACTAAAGTCAATATCGTTGAAAATCGTTTTGCCCTGCTCTGTTGGTTCAACCCATTTTTTAAGAGAAGAAGCTACGCCGGCATCTAAACGCCCTAGAAAGGCTTTCATCTGAGTATCATTAGATTGGTAGCGTTTATTGGCTAAAGAAATATCTTCCCAGTTGTTCCTTAAGGTATCAAAGACTGTTGCTTGATGCTTCGTAACTGTCAGCTCGAAACTAGATAGTTTGGTGTCTTTATCATAAATATCTACCTGAGTTTTTCCAGCCACAAGCGGACGAATCATATTTTTCTCCACAGTGGCCACAGTCGCATCTGCAATACGATAGGTCAGGTCTGGGCGAACAGGCAGGTAAACCTTATTGCTGGCAAGGGTAATCTCCCCTGTTTCAGGTTGGACAAGTTCTGGGCTTGACTCTGGTGTTTCTGGTGTTTTTTCAGCATATTCTACCAGCGAGATGTTATCCAGCCAGGCTTGGCCTATACCATTCTCAAAAAACAGCTCCACCTTCAATTTACGAGTTTCGGGAGAAACTGTTAACTCTTTTTCCACCTTTCTTTGTTGTGTACCAGCCACAAAATTTGTGAAAGTAAATTCTTGCGGGCTCAAATCCTTGCCTTCTGCAGTCAAACTGCGCAAGCGAACACGAACACCGCTTCCCTTCAAATCCTTGGTTTCGACATCATAGCTAAAGAGGTAGCGCTTGCTAGGATCTACATCCACTGTTTGGTGCACTGCCACTCGGTAAGTATTTGTTGAAGAAATATGAAGTTTCCCATCATCAATAGAAACAGCTCCATTTTCTTTTTTAATATCATTCGGAATCCACGTTTCCCAGTCTGTAGCAGCCGATTCTTTCCAGTTTCCTGATGGTGCCGTTGTACTGATGAACTCCCCATTGGCTACTAGGTTCTTCTCTTCTTTTGTCGCCTGAACAGCTTGCGGACTGGCTACAGTTTCTGCAGTGGTGCTTGAAGGCTGGCTTTCTGTTGACATAACAGGACTAGCTTCAGAGCTGACCTCACTTGTCGTTACTGGTTCTGTCGTATGATTAGCTACTTCTGTCGCTTCTGAAGTGGTTTCCACTAACTGACTGGTTTGTGGACTAGCTGTTTCTGTACTTGGCAACTGATTGGCTGCAACCCTTGTTCCCAATATAGACAGCGCAATAAGAGCTGAACAAACTCCAATTTTATATTTACGAATGCTATAATATCGCTTCGTTTGACTGGTAAAAATCCCCATTGGTATTTCCTTTCCTTTTTATATAGTGTAAAACAATGTTACTACAACATTTTTTATTTCGCAATCGCTTTTCTCTCTTAAAGAAAGAAGAACTACTTCGTAAAAAGTAGTTCTTTGGCTTTTCCCATAATCGACTCTTTTTCAACGTAAACAATAATGCCTTTTGCAATCTGTAGTTCTACCAAGCTATCTGTTAGTTTGATAATTTTACCATGCAGTCCAGAGAAGAGGATAACCTCATCTCCAGCCTGTAAGGTTGATAAGTAGCGTTGGCGTTTTTCCAGTTGCTCCTCAAGAGCTTTTTGTTGTCGTTTACGATTGACATAAGACATAAGTACAGGAAGTATGGTCGATAGAGCTACTAAAATAATTAGTGCATAGTAGAGTGTTTGTTGATCCATAATTGCTTATGCAAGGATGCCTAGCCAGCTACCCAAAATACCGATGATAACTGTCAAGATAACCAATTTATAGGTAGTCCATTTCTTGTTCTTGATGAGATAATAAACTAAAATCGTAAACAAGGCTGGAAGCAATGCAGGGGCAATCTTGTCTAACATTCCCTGGATGGTTACAATTTTCTGATCTGCTCCTTCTGTTAATTCACCCGCCGCAAAGGTAATTGGCACCGAAATTTTTACAAAGGTTACTGCTAAACCAGAGATAACTGTCACACCGATGATATTAGCTACCTTAGAAATTGTTGCCATTTGGTCACTCAATTTATCAATCACGCTGGTACCAAATTTATAGCCATACAAACCAGTCAACAACTTGATAGAGGTCAAGATAATGTTCATTCCAAGGAAGAAAAGAATCGGTCCCATAACCAGTCCTTGACCTGCTAGAGAGGCAGCAATCGTAGATAAAAGGGGAGCTAATACAAATTGTGAAAGTGAGTCACCAATTCCTGCCAACGGCCCCATCAGTGCCATCTTAATCCCACGAGTCTCTTCTTCTGGGAGATCATTTTCTAACATGACCAAATGAAGACTAGTAATGAATGGAAGAAAATGCGGATTGGTATTGTAAAACTCACAGTTTTCTTCTAAAGCTTTAGTTAATCCTTCTTTGTCGTCACCAAAATGCTTCTTAAAAGCTGGATACATGACATTTGCATAGCCAATCCCTTGATAATTACTGTAATTGAAACCATTCTGCAAGAAGAAGGCCCGTAGAGATGTGTTGAGATAATCTTTTTTAGTTAGTTTAGATCCAGTCATCGTGTGCTTCCTCCTGTTTCACTGCCACTTGTTCTGGTTTATTAAAGAATTCCTTAAGTGCAAAGATACTACCGACAATTGCGATACCAATTACAGGCAGTTGTAGATAGGCTGCACAAACATAGCCAAGCAATACAAACGGGATCAATTCTTTCTTAGCCATTACAGACAAAATCATTGCAAAACCGATAGCTGGAAGCATCTTACCTGCTACACTCAATCCGGTTAATAATACTGGCGGAATCATTTCAACCAATTTCAAAAGAGTATCCATTGAATAGGCACCCAAGAAACCGAGAGCAAATCCTAAAAAGGCGAAAGTAATCACTGTACCATTTGCAACACGTTTAAATTTAGAAAGGTTTCCTGCACGAAGATGTTTGATAGCTGATTCTGGAGCACCCGCATGTAGAGTATATGCTGAAGTTTGTAAGAATTGAATACCTACCGCAATAGGTGTTGAAAGTGCTAAAGCTGCTTCTGGTGTTACTTTTCCAGCACTTGTAATAGCCATCAAAGTACCAAAAATACCAGGTCCGATTGGATTTGGAGGAACGGTCCCCCCAGCACCAACACCAAATCCCATGTATGCCAGCTCACTGATAGCACCCATAGCTAAAGCCGTTGGTAGATCTCCTAAAATGATTCCGACCCCAAAAGAAAGCACGATACATCGGTTTGTGTAAAGCCCCAATAATAGACCGCTAAAACAGAAAGCTGTCCACAGACCAATAAGAGCTGCTTGAATTAGACTGATCGTCATGATAATTCTCCTTATTTTTTAAATATAATCCAATATATTAACTTCAACTGCCCCATCATTACCAGAAGGCGTTGTCTTTGTGTTGAAGCGAATCTTATAAACATCGTTCAACTCTCTCACTATAGCCTTATCTTCTGAACCAAAAAAGATAGACCGTGTTACTTGCGTTTTTCCAGGCGCATTATGAATATTTCCAATATTTAATTCTGTGATTGGCACTCCACCTTTAACCAAAGTTAGTGCATCTTGCAAATCTTTAATAACTAAGAAAATAGTTTGAGCAGGATTAGCCTTATGAATCACATCAATCACTTTCTGCAAAGGGAAGAAACGCATAGCTACTGAATCTGGAATAACCGTTTTCATTAATGTCTGCTGAATCTTATCCTCACTAACCTTATCATTTGCCACGATGACAGTATTACAACCTAAGGATTTAACCCATAGTTGTCCCTGTCCATGAATTAGTCGCTCATCAATACGAGCCATTACAATATTTGGTGTTGCCATTTTAACCTCCTACCAATATAATTCCCAATCTTTATAAAAACGAAGCAAAGCTTCTAAGTAATAATAATCGCCCCAAGTATTTCCTTCATTGACACCTTTTCCTGAATGCCAAGAGTAGACCCCATGTAGAAGCAATGGGCGACCTGGAGCTAACTCACGGTTAGCATAGTTATCAATCAAGGACCGTAGCATCGTGTGCATAGCGTATTTATAAGTTTCCTTGTCCTCATCAACTTCTGGCAAATATTTAAGCATCTCGTGAATACCACAAACCGCTATTGCTGTCGCAGAAGAATCACGAGCGTGCCCACTACCATCATTAAAAATTAAGTCCCAATAGGAAACGTTATCCTCTGGCAAACGATTAAGAAAGTAGTTGGTTACTCCTTTAAACAAATTTAAACATGCGGGATCTTTAATTTTACGGTAAGCTAACGGAATACCGTAAATACCCCAAGATTGACCACGCGCCCAGGAAGAGTCGTCACTAAATCCTTGTCGAGTAACCCCTTTGAGCGGTTTTCCTGTTTCAGGGTCAAAGTAATAGGTATGGAATGTTGAAGCATCATCTCGAATAACTGTATTAACAGAAGCGTAGAAATGACTAAGAGCTACATCATAATATTTCTGCTCACCTGTCTCCTCATAAGCAAAGAAAAGTAATTGTAAATTCAGCAAACAATCAATAATCAGTCGATAATCTTCTGCTTTACCAAGTTGCCCCCAGGCCTGAATAAAACCTCCCTTTTCTTGATAGCGCTCCATTAATTTATCAGCAGCCAAGAGCGAAGCTTCTAAAGCCTCTTTACTACCTGTCAATTTATAATCAGCTACCGTTGATGGTGAATACAGGAATCCCAAATCATGATGATCCAATTCAATTCTTTGTTTGACACGTTCCAAGAAAGATGTCGTATTCTTTTTTGCCAGCGCTTTCATTTTGTTGTTCAAAGAATACTCATGTCCTAACCAAAGCGCACCCGTCCAAAAACCATTTGTCCACTCTGTATTATCCATCTTTGGATAATGGTTATCAAATGTGGCCGGAGTCGGGAACGACTCACCAAAATATTCACAATTGATAACAAGTTGTTGAATCGCCAATTCTATTGCATCCTCAACTTCTTTCTTACTCAATAGAGTGGAATTTTCAAACTCTCTTTTTTTAGCAATCGACTCAATCAAAACGTCCTTAATCATAAATCTCTCCCTCATATACCATCTTCAAATAACTCTTCATCATGGTTATCCTCTGCTAACAGACTGACCGAATCAACGATTCCATCTTTAGAGGTGGTAATCAATTTACCAACCAATTGTTCTAAATCATCTGTTAACCGTGAAAAATTCGCTTCCAAAATCATCGCAAGATTTAAACCTGAAAGAACGACAACATTCTGCTCTTTCTGTTCTGCTGCTAATTCTACACTAACTTTAAAAGGCGTACCTCCTAGTAAATCAGTTAAAATCAAAACTTCTCTTTCGCCTAATATAGCTGCTTTGATGCGTGCTTTTAGTTCTTGCGCCGACATTCCTTCACTAAAATCAATTGCCTCAATATTCTCCACCTCTCCTGCAATTAACTTTAGTGAAGTAAGAATCCCACTAGCAAACTGTCCATGAGCAACGACAATCACTTTAATCATAATTCTCTCCTTTTAACTTTACCGGTTTACCTACACTTTGTATTGTAGACTATTGACAACCACTTGTCAATAGATTTTATAAAAAAATGTAAGCGTTTTATATTTTGTTGGACTTTTATTTAAAAAATATTCTCCAGCTCCCTCTTTTCATAAACAGGAGCACCAAATCTCTCCATGTTTCCGTTCAAAATTTCCCCTGTAACATCTCACTTTCTCCCACATTCAATCCCGTTGGAGGCAGGAGAAAGTGAAAACGTTAAAATACAGTCCTTATTTTGAAATAAACTACTTCATCTTATCTCTAACACTTGTATAAGAGGACGCTAATTCTTGAATTGTACCGAACTCTCCTTTAGTAGCTAATTGATTAAATTCCCCACCAATACCAAGAACAGTTGCACCAGCGTTAAACCATTCTGAAACATTATTAAGCTTTACTCCACCGGTTACCATGATTGAAACATGCGGTAATGGTCCTTTGATTGCAGTAATATAGTTTGTCCCCAAAACACTACCAGGAAACAGTTTAACCATTTCACAGCCTGCTTCCAAAGCATTTGTAATCTCCGTTAGAGTCATACAGCCCGGAAGATATGGCACTGCATAAAGATGACAGATTTTTGCAACTTCTATATTAAAAGATGGTGAAACAATATAACTTGCTCCTGCCATAATGGCTTGCCGTGCCGTTACAGAATCTAGAACCGTTCCAGCCCCAATTAAAACAGAAACATCATCTTTATGGCATCGACTAAGTTCTGTAATAATCATATTCGCATCAGGATTTGTATAAGCAACCTCTATAGCTGTAATTCCTCCTGCAATACAGGCCTGTGCCGTCTTAAATCCGACTTCTTTGTCATCTCCTCTAACGACTACAACAAGCCCTTGCTCCTTCAATTTTGAAATAATTTGTGATGGACTCATTTTTTCTCCTTTATCGTATAATGTCATTTTTCCCCTCTAATAAAGACTCAACTTTGCTAAGAGATTGCCGCATGTGATCCCCTTCTATGCTGCATTTATAAGTTCCACTAGCAACAGCAAAATCTAAAATCGCCTTTAACGACGTCCTCTCTAACAATTTATATAATGCCCCAGCAACAAACGCATCACCACTGCCAACACGTTGTAACACCTGAGTTTTCAATTCTTGAGAGCAACAAAATTCATCAGCTAATCCGTAAGCCTTATATAAATTTCTGCCTAGTTCATCTGTCTGCCTAATCGTATGGAAGATTGCTTGGAACTTATAGGCTTCCTTTAAAGTTTGCATCCGTTCTCTTATTGTATGGACAGTAGCCGTATCTCTTTCAAATAATCCCCAATCTTTTTCATTAGCCATAATAGGTTCCAGACCAAAACAATAGTCTGCATAGGTCGCAAATTGCGAGAACACTTTTTTTGCATCTCTTAATCCAATCATCTTAGAACGCCAATTAAGATCCATCGAAATCGGAATTTTACGACGCTTTGCTTCTTTTAATACTTGAACAAGCCATGCCCTAGCAGCTGAACCAATGGCCACGGTGATACCACTAAAGTGAACCAACCCAACCTCTAAAAACAATTGATCCATATCAAAATGATCGACTTGAATAGCTTCCAAACTAGACTGACCCCGATCATAGTAGACTTGACTAGAACGGCAACCAAATCCTGCTTCCATGTAGTATACTCCCACACGTTCCCCCTTACGTTGAACACTGGAAGTATCAATCCCTTTCCCATCTAAGAAATCTAAAAATCTATCACCTAGAGAGCCTTGTGGTAGTGCGGTCAAAAGCTTGGTTTCACATCCAAATCCTTGAAGATTACAAGCGACATTTATTTCTGAACCTCCAAAAAACACACGACTTTCTACACCATCTGTCAATTCTTGATAGTTTGTTGGTGTAATGCGAATTAAAGGTTCACCAATCAGTAATACCTTCTTCATAACCGCCCCTCACTCTTTAACTTTCTAATACTGTTTTTAAATATGCTGCAATTGACTCGTCCTGACAGTTGGCAAAGAAATATTCTTGGAAATGTTCACCTGAAATAGTTTCTTTCAAAAAATCTTGATCAATTTCTTGAAGTACTGTCAGTAAGTCTTTATAGGTGACTGCTTTCATTTCATTCAAAATACGGGCATTTCGTTGTTCTGGAATAACGCGTTCACGGGGATAACCCCCCCCCATTTCCTCTGCAAACAGTCGCTCAAAAAGTAATTTGAGATTTAATTCAGCTCCCCAACCAAATCCCTTTGCAAATGGCAGAGACAAAGCATTTCCTCCATTTATCTGTGAAAAGAGGTATGCATCCGTCGGATCTACCGCGAAGCCACAAACTACCCCTGGAAAACTATTAGCCGCCAACATGGCACCTACCCCCGTGCCACAACCTGTAATAACAAAATCCGCTGCCTTACTAACTAGAAGGATTGAAGCCAGCAGACCATTTTGTACATAAGTCAACTGACTTTCTCCCTCTTTACCATACATTCCATAGTTAAAAACATGATACCCTTTAGCATCTGTTACTGACTTCAATGTTTCAAAAATAAGACTATTTTTAGCCGCCTGACTATTTTCATTAATAAGTGCAATTTTCATCGTTTTTTCCCTTCTTATATCAAAATTTGTTAAATTTGTTAATTCGTTTATTACGCTTCCGGCTGTTTACCAATGTAAGCTAGAATTCCTCCATCAACATAAAGAATGTGCCCATTCACAAAATTACTAGCATCACTTGCTAAAAAGACTGCTGGACCCATCAAATCCTCAGCTTCACCCCAACGAGCTGCAGGGGTCTTCGCGATAATAAATTGATCAAATGGATGACGAGAACCATCCTTCTGGAGTTCACGTAACGGAGCTGTTTGTGGAGTTGCAATATACCCAGGACCAATGCCGTTACATTGTATATTGGCTTCACCGTATTCCGAAGCAATATTCTTCGTCAACATCTTAAGCCCACCTTTAGCCGCTGCATAAGCAGACACTGTTTCTCGTCCTAACTCACTCATCATGGAACAAATATTGATAATCTTCCCATGCCCCTTTTTAATCATAGATGGAATAACCGCTTTAGAAACAATAAACGGAGCATTTAGGTCAATATCAATAACTTGACGAAATTGAGCTGCTGTCATTTCAATCATTGGAACCCTACGAATAATACCAGCATTATTCACTAGAATATCAATAACTCCAACTTCTGATTCAATTTGAGCAACCATAGCCTGTATTCCATCCTCATCAGTTACATCGCAAACATAGCCATGCGCATTAATACCTGCTGCCCTATAGGCTTCCATTCCCCTATCAACCAACTCTTGATTAATATCATTAAAAACAATTGTCGCCCCTGCTTTTGCATAAGCTGATGCAATCGCAAAGCCAATCCCATACGATGCTCCTGTTACCAATGCAATTTTTCCTCTCAGAGAAAATTGATCCAATGAAAATTGCTGATTCATATTCGTAACTCCCTTGTATTTTATTTTGTAAAGCGTTTACAAAATGTATTGTAATATAGTAAACCGGTTTTGTCAACGATTTTTATCATTTATTTTAAATACTTTCAAAACGAATCTTGATATAATCTTATAAAATTCGAGTATCTTCATTCCCCAAGCAATAAAATATACTTAATACAAATATGATTTTCTTCTTCGATTTTATCAATCATTAGTAAACATTTTACATGTCATTATTCATATACTATCCAAAATGGACTATACTACATTCACGAAAGTAAACCATACAAAATGGGAGCGGGAAGTGATACGACTGACTCCCTTACTACCAATTTCCCACCTCAAACAATCTCCAGAATATTCGAAACTCAACCACTCCGCCTAGATGTTAATAGGAACTCAAACATTAACATTTTTACCCTGTGTTTACTACTCTAAATAAAAAATACCCTATTGCAACGTGCAACAAGGTACCATCTATCTCAATCGTATATTCTGTAATTCATTTTATATAGTCATATCAGTTTATCTTTAATTACTTCGACGAGCGAGGAAACGTCGTTTCCTTATTTCCAACCTAGAACAGATTTTAGGCTGTTCTAGCAACCTGTAGCTATTGAGGCGAACTTGTTTCGCCCTATCTCCAGCCTTCAAAGGCTCCCGAACCTTTGAAGCGAGTACTAAAAGCAAACTAAATGACTGATATGTAAAGCCCTTTGTCAAGTAAAAACAATCGAACTGATAAAAAATGAAAAGTATCTAGAAAGAGCCTAGTTCTTAGCTTCGGGCATTGGCCACTCTGATATTCGTGGATTGGTTACC